>CAZDYZ010000026.1:0-2074 GCA_964509525.1 uncultured Acidobacteriaceae bacterium | reverse complement strand
CTGTCTTCTTCATCTTCTTTGCGGTCCCGTTCCCGCTGGTCGCATGGGCCGTTTCCTCAGTGATCGCATCCAGGAACTTTTTCTGCGTGCGGACAAAGGTGTCGAAGCTGTCACGGGCCAGTTCGATCAGCCCTTCCGGATCATAGGTCTCGCCAGCCTTCGTTGCGTTCAACCAGGCATGATTCTGTTTGCTCGCGAGTTTCAGCAATTCCTGATGCATGCCGACAAAAGTTAGGAAGCTGCGTTGCAGAAGGTCGGTCATAGCAACAGCGGGCACAAAACCGGCCACCCGCTCCTTCACGCCGGTGGCAATGATTTCATACTCCTGCTCCGCCAAATTAAGCAGCAGCTTCTGTCCTTCGATGAGATTCGACATTCCCTCGCCAGCTACTTCACACAATGTTGCAGCCGGGCAGTAGGCGGGATCGGACAGCCGCTCCCGCACGAAGTTCATGGCACCTGTGTTTCGGCGAGTTGCCAGATCCACCAGGATTCGTTGCGTAGCCAGCAGATTCTCCACCCCCTGCTGCACCCATCCGGACAACAGGGAAACAAAGGACGACCCGGGAGCGTGAGTCTTGACGGCTCCGTTCTTTATTTTTCTTGGCATGAGGACCTCCGTTGATCTTTTGCTGCATTGCAGCATCAATCGAAATGTAGTATTCATTGGACATTTTGTCAATACCTAACTAAGATTATATGCGCTGCACAAGAGAGGGCCTCTCGGTGAAATCGCAGAAGATTGTGATCAAGAAGTATGCAAACCGCAGACTTTACGACACTTCCGCAAGCCGCTACATCAACCTCGAGGATGTCGCTGCCCTGATCCGAAACGGGAAAGATCTGCAGGTTCTGGATGCCAAGACCGGTCAGGACGTAACCCGGGTGACTTTGACACAGATCATCGTGGAAGACGCCAAGGGACAACCTGCAGGGCTGCCCCTGGAACTTCTTCGTCAACTCATTGTCGCGACCGACCGGGCGGGCCAGGATTTCATCATGTGGTATCTCAAGTCGGCCTTCGATGCCTATCAGAAAGTGCAGAGTTCGGTGCAAAGCCGTTTCCATGAGGTGCGATCCGCAGCCCTTTCTCCCTTGTACATGATGAAAAACATGATGAAGGGATCCTCGAAGGAAAATGCGCCGGCGCGCGAAGAAGAGTTACCAGCGTTGCGAAAGCGCATTTCTGAGCTCGAACGCCGTCAGCAGAATGCGGCGGGCAAGAAGAAACGCCGTTCCGTAACAGCGAGCTGATCTCTCAGTTTTCGTGAGTCGACAGTCATTGGTTCACGGCACACGATCGGCGATAGGCCAGATGTTATGGCGCAAACTGCCAACATGGTTCAGTTGAAGCCGCGTACCTTGCAGGCTTTCCGGACCTACATCGCGGATGCCGAGGTGGCCATGGAGCCAACCCTGCGCGGAGAACGGCCGTTTCTGTGGTGTGACGCCAGCTCCGAGAGGACGCAGAAAATCGGCAGGGGAGCCATCGCTGCGGAATTCTGGTCAGGGCAGGGCCCCCTTGGAGTGCCGAATGGCCTGATCCACGATTGGATCGGGGCAGTGTTCATTCCTCATGTGACGGTGGAACAAACCTTGGCACGGGTCCAGGACTACGACAACCACAAGAAGTTCTACTACCCCGATGTGCTCGACTCAAAACTGATCAACCACCAAGGTAATGATTTCCAGATTTACCTGCGGCTCCTCAAGAAGAAAATCATCACTGTCGTCCTCGACACGGACCACGACGTGCACTATTTGTCGGTGGACGACACGCGATGGTTTTGCCGCTCCTACACCACACGCATTGCCGAGGTAGAAGATCCCGGGACCGCGCGAGAGAAGGCTTTGCCTCCGGATTCGGGTTATGGATTTCTGTGGCGGCTCTATTCCTATTGGCGCTTTCAGGAGAGAGACAGCGGCGTGTACGTCGAGTGTCGTGCCATTTCGCTGACACGCGACATCCCTCTGGGACTGGGATGGATCATCGAACCGATCATCCGAAAGCTGCCCCGCGAGTCGCTGATCAATACGCTCAAGTCGACGCGGGCGGCACTTACCGTGGCATAGG
>CAZDYZ010000025.1:0-7775 GCA_964509525.1 uncultured Acidobacteriaceae bacterium | reverse complement strand
GAAGGTAAGTGCGTTGGGCGAGATGCGAGTGAGCGCCAAACCGTGCACAATCTTGTACAACAGCCACTTGCACGACCGTCCGACAGCGCTCGTCCAGGTCATGACATCCTTACGCCTCGTCGTGGACTGTGACCAGCTTCAGCACCTTAAGTTCCCGCTTACCTGCCGGTGTTACCACTTCGATGACGTCTCCCACCCTCTTACCCATAAGGGCACGGCCGATGGGAGAACTGGTGGAGATCAGTCCTTTCGTCACATCCGACTCTTCGCTGGTTACCAGCTTGTACTCGATTTCCTCTTCTTTCGTCGAGTCGTATACCAACACAGTTGACCCGATAGCGGCCCGGTCCCGGGGTATATTGGCCATGTTGACCATCGACAGGTCAGCCATGCGTTGTTTGAGCTGTCCCAGCCGGGCACGGACGAATTCCTGCCGTTGCTTGGCCATGTGGTACTCAGCGTTCTCGCTGAGATCCCCCATGGCTACAGCCTTCTTTAACTCTTTGGGCAACTCGTGATTGAGCTCGCGTTCGAGGACTGCGATCTCGTCGGCAAGCTTCTTTCGGATGTGTTCAGGCATACTTCTGGGCTGATGCAGAGATTATACGCGACACTAAGCCACGATTCGCAGCTGATCTGCGACCCGACCTTGCCGCGATCCTGCTCGGGGGGAACAGGAAGGGTCCGATTCGCCGAAAACCCCGCCAATTGACCATTCCGGACAACCGGCGTATAATTTCCCTATTATGTAAGCGGCTTCCTCATATCCCAGGTGCACCGCTGGGGAGCGGTACTCCGGCCCTCATGAATAACCTAAGTTTTAGCATCGGAGACAAAGTCGTTTACCCCAACCACGGGGTGGGCGTTATCGAACAGATCAGCAGCAGAACCATCGGCTCCCAAATCGAGCGATTTTATCTTCTCAAGATCAAAGCCAGCAGCCTGAAGGTGATGGTCCCGTTTCACAACGTGGGCAGCGTCGGCCTGAGGAAGGTGGTTCGCAATGGTGAGGTGCAAAGAATCTTGGATTTCCTCACCGATGGCAAGTGTGAGAACAACGCCGATTGGAAGTACCGATTCAAGGAAAACTCGGACAAGATGCGAACCGGTTCTCTGCTTGATGTTGCCATAGTCTTGAAAGGTCTCCTCCTCCTCGCTCAAACCAAGCCACTTAGTTTCCGGGAAAAGAAAATGTTGGAACGGTCGCGCTATTTGCTGGTCAGCGAATTGGCGATGGCCAAGAATTGGGAAGAGGTCGAGATCGAAGAACTGCTCAACCGGGCACTGTCAAAGTGCAAGCTGCGCTTTCCGGAAGCGTCAAGCATGGAAGCGTAAACAGCTTGCAGCAGAAGATCGGAGCGTCCGATTCTCCGCCCTTCTGCAACCCACAAGCTTGAGTCACAAGATGCACCGGTTCTGCAAACTCCGGCCTAGCTCTTGCGGGAAAGCCTATGCCAGGAACGTTGCACATCTTCCGATTGAAACTCGCCCCACTGCAATACCAGGTCAACTTCAACCTCGGCGCCAACTCCTATGTGCAGGTCTTCGACCCTGACGGCCTCGATGAATTTCTACGCCACAGCTCTTCGCTGCCCATCAGCGAAGTGGAAGCGATGCTGGAGGAACTGCGCTCCAGCGGTCATACCACCGAAGCCATGGTTGACCTGCCTGAGTCTCACCTTGGAGAGATGGGCTTTGCCGAGTCACCCAGCGACGAGTAGGCAGCCGCCCCATCACTAACCCGGGAAACCGCGATGCGGCATTACTCGCAGAACACGCGGACATGCTTCCCTGATTTGGTCTCCATGTCAACGTGCAGCTCATCGAGCGACTCTTCGGCCTGGCTGGCGAAGCTGCCTGGATCGATTCCTTCAGCGTGCAGCTTCTCCACGACGGAGGGAGGAAGGATGCCTGCAAGCCTCACGCCCGAGCGAAGGAAGCTAAGAGGAACGCGCACATTCACATCATCGCCTCCCGGTCTCTCGATCAGCACACGCAAAAACTTTTTGACGGCTGGGGCTGCCCCGGCCCCCGCTTTGCCGTCTTTGCTGCCTGTATCCGAAGTGGTGGCCAGCTTGTCAAGTAGCCGCTCCGCATCTTCGAAGGTAATCTTCCCGGCAGAGAACATGTCAAGCACTTTTCTGGTTTCCACTGACATCGTAAGTTTCCTCCTCGACTTAGCCTAGCTTCTCCAACGCCTCCTCCACGCTTATCTCCCCGCGTGACAGCTGCTCCAGCACATACTCGCGCGGCGACGGAGCTTGCATGCTCCTGTCGAGCCGAGCAGCAATGGCATTCAAACGGTTCTTCACTGTGGGATAACTGATCCCGAATAACTCTTCCATCTTCTTGATGGACCCGTGATGGCGCACAAATGCCATTACGAACGCCTGGTCGTCAGCAGAGAGTTGGTCCAGGGGGGACAGTTCAATCTGGCCTTCCATAACCAGGTTGCAAGTCGCACAGCTCAGCCGGGTAATCCTAAAGGGCTGATGACATTCCGGGCAGGCTGTTCTGGAGATTGCCATGAATAAAATTGCATGACAATACTAGAACCATAAATTTAAAATGTCAAGTACAAAATTGAATTTATTAATTTTATAGTTGATTTTTATGCATTATCGATCTTCCTTAACAGTCGCCTATCCGCCCCGACTCAGCCCACTAAAACCGCACCCCCGTTCACGTTGAACACCTCGCCGGTGATGAAGCCGGCGTAGGGTGTGCACAGAAACAGTATGGGCGCTGCAACCTCGTCCGGCGTGGCGACACGTCGCAACGGGATGGCGGCAAGGATCCGCTCGCGCATCTCGGGATCGCTGAGCGCCCCCGCGGCCATGTCGGTCTGGACCCATCCCGGGGCAACGCAGTTGACATAGATGCCGTAGGACGCTAGTTCGGTCGAGAGTCCCTTGACCATACTGATGATCGCCCCTTTGGTCGCCGCGTAATCGCAGTGGCCGTCCTCCCCGCGCTGTCCCGCGGTCGAGCTGACCATCACGATGTGTCCACCTCGTCCCTGGCGTTTCATATGCGCGACCGAACGCTTCACTAAGGCAAAGGCACTGTCAAGATTGACAGCAACCGTAGTGCGCCACTGCTCGTCGGCCATGTTGTCGATGGCAGCCTCTTGCTGCCAGATACCATGGTTTACAACCAGCGCATCCAGCGAACCGAAACGCTCGATTGCAGCCTGCACAAGAGGTTCGGCGTTCGCAGTCCCGGTGAGATCGGCCGATACTGCGCAGCAGCAGTCAGCGCCGCATTCCTCCACTATCTGTTGTGCTTTGGCTGCCGACTGAACATAATTGAAGATGACGCGGGCGCCAGCGCGAATGAACAGGCGCACGCTAGCTGCGCCGATTCCGCGCGAACCTCCGGTGATCAGGGCAACTTTTCCGTCGAGTGACAACGTAACATTGGATGGCATGGTGTAAGAAACTTAGCACATGCTCTTCTTGATCGGTGGGCTGTGGCGCTATACTGGAGGGGAGCCGCCTGTGACTGCCGCCCTCCGCTAACGAACTCCGCTCGCCTTACTGTCGCCCACCTCGGGCGAACAACCATCGGTCTGTCCCTTACAAATCCATAGGAGTTTCGGAATGTTTGGATTACCAGCTCTCCTTTCGCAACAGCTCGTCGACTTTGTTGATCTGGAGTTCGCTCGCAGGCTGGAGATGGCCGAGACCATCGGTCCGGATTGCGTTAAGGTGGTACGGCGTAACAAGCCGTCCTGGCCAGTTGCGGAGGAAACCGTCGCAGGAGGGGTAGCGTTCTTCGGCGGCCTGACCTTCCCCGCCAACCAGATCGTCGGCATGGGTCTTTACGGTGAAGTCACAGCCGAGGATGTGGACCGTGTCGAGGACTTCTATCATAGCCGAGGGGTGCCCTCAACTGTCGTGGTGTCTCCTCTGGCGCATGCTTCGCTGCTCGCTCTTCTCGGCCAGAGGGGCTACCGCATCGCGGAGTTCAACTCTGTGCTCATCCGGCAAATAGGAGCGGCCGAATCATTCACGCCGCCGGCAGGAATTGCTATTGAGCGGGTTTCGGCGGAGACGGCAGGGCTATGGAGACACGCCATCGCCCAAGGCTTCTCAGACGTGGTTCCGGTCTCGGAGGATGTTTGTGACGGCTTTGCTTTTATGCCCGGATCGCTGGACTTCCTGGCGCGTATCGGAGATAGGGTTGCCGGCGGATGCAGCGGACGCATCATTTCTGAGGCGCGAATCGCGGCGCTATACGGGACCGCGACACTGCCGGAGTTTCGACGCCGTGGCGTGCAGAGCGCCTTGATAGGGCGACGTCTGCAGGAGGCTGCTCTGACCGGCTGCGAGTATGCTGTGGTGTGCACACAGCCCGGCAGTGGTTCACAGCGCAACCTGCAACGGTACAACTTTCGGGTGGCCTATACCAAGGTTGTCTTGATGCGCCAGTGGCCGGAGCTTGCGACGATGGCATAGGATGAGGAAATGGACATTGAGGCAATTCGGCAGTATTGCCTCCAGTTCCCGCACACCTCCGAAGTCGTGCAGTGGGGAACGGACCTGTGCTTCAAGGTGGACAGCAAGCTTTTCGTGGTCGCTGCCATCGAGATGGTGCCACAACGCCTGTCATTCAAATGCACTCCGGAAAACTTTGCCGAGCTATGTGAACGGGCGGGCATCATCCCCGCTCCCTATATGGCGCGAGCGCATTGGGTCAGCCTCTTGGACTTGAATGTTCTGCCCGATGCCGAGCTGCGTGAGCTGATCGCCGAGGCTTACCGGTTGGTGTGGGAGCAGCTTCCGAAGAGACGGCGGGCGGAACTGCAGAGAACCGTTGTTTCGAGAACGGAGGCGCCAAAGCGAACCGTGTCACGCAGGGTAGCGGCTAAGGAAAAACGGGCTAGGGTGGGAGGGAGGCGGTGACGCTGTCTCTGCTAATGTTTTGGCGGCTATTTTGCGGAACGTTGCTGCTCGTAGGCTCTGGCCTGGCAGCAGCTCAGGACGTCGCGGCGCCGCCTGCTTCACCCCAGACCGTGACCCACCACCCCTCAGTGTTGGAGCGTGATTTTTTTGCTATCATCCGCGAAGGCGATACGAAGAAGTTTCTCTCATATGTTCCGGAACAGGGCATCAACGTTGGGCCGCGAGCCGAGCACGTAACCCGCGCGGAGATCGAACAGCAGTTTGCCCAGCATCGCGATCTGTACTGCACACTGTTCGATTCGACCTGCATTCAATCGCCGCTTAGACTCGATGCCAGCGGGCGCACCTGCTCCTACCGTGAGTTGTTGACAAATTCCGGAAAAGTCCGCACCGCGGCAACCGAAGCGGTCCGCAGTGGAGTACGCCAGGCAATCCTGGTAGCCGAGGTGAAAAATAATCAGTGCCCGGGGCTAGGCCTGATTGATTTCATCTTCAATGAAGAGGGCAGCAGCTGGAAGCTGTTTTCAGCGCCTTAACCAGCCAGCATTTCGTTATGTCCGACAGCACAGCTAGAATTAATACCCCGTTTTCCTGTCAGCGAATTGCATTGCTCTGGGAGCGGGTACATAGGGGCCGTCGGCTGCCACACTCTGCCATGATGGACCAGGAAGCAGTCCTGCGACAGCCAGCACGACTGGTTTATGGTCGACGCGAAGAGGAATTTGTCGATTATTGCAATGTGGCCAACTTCATTCCACTGTTTCCGACATCATTGGCCACGGCTTCGCGCATCCCTAGGCCGCGGATCCCATTCTTCGAGAGCATCCTTGTGCAAGGGCTGGCCTAGCTGATCGTAGTAGCGGCTGCGGGAGCCGGCAGGCATTTGTGAATTGGTTCACCTGCCACTTGGAACTATGAGCACAGGAACGATGTTTTGTCTTCGCGGGCGAAGCGCGTAAATGGCATTTGCTGGCAGCGGAGTGTTGTGTATCCGGTGGATTCTCCTGTACTCACCAGAAGCGTCCCTGACAAATCCAGCGACCCATCAATAGTTCCCGCCCGGAGTTGAATCACTTCTTCTGGCAGTTGCCTCCCTTGACGGATGTCAGTACCCCGGCAGCGGCCTGGATGGTTTCATTCCAGCAAGCGCCGGTGGAATCCAGATATTGATAGCTCTCGGAATTGGCCTGCCCCGAAGTGGTGACGTTGCCTTGTGCGTCAACCATCAAGGTGTCGGTCGGAGATACAGCATCGAAGAATGTATTGAAGTAAGTCGGGAAGCCATTCATGGTCGCAAGTTCGCCGCTCGCGAATGACTGTTGCAGATTGGTAGTCTGCTGGTATGAGCCGTCGGGGTTGGCCGTGAAGTCATAGCTCAGAGCGAGCGGCCAGGAAAACTGCTTGTAGCTGTTGATGGTCTTTCCATTCTGTTTGGTCGTGGTAGACGAAACGATGGAGGTGAACTGATTTACCACTTGGTCGTACACCGAACCATCCACCGCTACGTTGTACTTCTGCCAATTGGAGAAGTCAATGCTCTGCACGACCTTAGTGTCCACCTTACCGTGAGAGGTCTGAACATAACCCTCGAGCGCAAAGCCGCGCGACGAGGTTACAGAGACCGTGCCGTAAACGTAGGTGCCGTTGTTTGTGATGTTCTCCTCCACCACGGGACTAGGCTGCCCTATGGTGTTCTTGGTGACCTTGCCGGTCACCTGGGTGGAGCCGGCATCGAGGTAAAGCAGCAGCGTCGCCGTGGCGGAGAAGTATTGGTCGGCGTTGTAGACGCTCACCGCAACGGTATGCGGCTGGCCATCACTTAGCACCGCAGCGAAGGGCGTGAGGTTGACGCGATAAGGCTCGAAGTTGAGCGTGTGCACCCCGGGAATTGGACGCCAGAGGTAAGGATCAATGCCGCCGGTATAGATCCAGGGATAAATGGGCGACACCCCGGCCGGCTGACCGTCTATGCTGACCTCTCCCTCGCGGAAGCCGGTTGACCCGCAGTTCTGCAACTCACCAGCGACGTTATTGGGTGCACAGGTATACCAGAACTCATCGTTGCTCTGGCTCTGAGCGAAAACGTCGAGGTAGGCGCCCTCCACGTTGGTCGGCAAGGTGAACGTTGCGACAAGCTGGTCGCTGGGCGAATTCAGAGTTACTGTCCCTCCCGTCGGGCCGCCTGACATCGGCAGTACTACATCAGCGGTTGGCGGCGGCTGTTTTCCCTGGGCCACCGGATAAAACTCGAGGACAGCACTCCCGTGCAGATGGCTGGTGTATTCGTTGTTCACCAGATTATCCAGATCAACGCGGCCGTTCTGGGGCGCAGTGAACAATGGGCTGTAATCGGTCAGGTTGCTTTCCGTGTGCCACGTGCGCTGGACGTCGTGTGAGGGTTCAGCGGTGGTGCCGAAATAGACATTGGCGCCGCCAATCCAGATTTCCGCGGTGCGGTCGAACTGGCGCTGTAGTTTGTTTCGTCGTGAGACGTAGGCGTCACGCAAGAGGGACTTCCCACGCACAAAACTGTCGACTGGTCGTAACTATAATCGGTTTCAGCTAGCCGAGCGCCGTTGCCGTAGGCGATGACGCTCGACGGCCGGTCGAAGATGGAAGGGCCATTGGTGTAGATCGGGGTGTTGGCAAAGCTCTTATAGGCAGTTACCGTCTCGCGAGTGGGAGTGGCACTCGGGGGAGTATTGTTCGTGCAGCCGCTTGTGGACGTGATGATCCCGAAATCGTATTCTAACTTCTCTGTTGTGACGTGACCGGGGCCGTAGTAGTAAAAAGCCCCCGTGATGTCTCCATTGTCGAGGGTTTCAAGCTCACAGGACATTTCATATTGATCAAACCAGCCTTTCGTGA
>CAZDYZ010000024.1:0-7760 GCA_964509525.1 uncultured Acidobacteriaceae bacterium | reverse complement strand
AGCTGCGAGGATGCACGCATCCAAGAATCCCAATCGAAGCGAGCATCTTAGGCTGCGCCGGGAGGGGGAGTCAATGGGAGGCGCGGTCGGAGCCTACTCGGACATAGCGTCTAGCTGCGGCGGCTCTAAACCGCTTCTGCTTCACACTGCAAAGCGGATGGGGCGTATGCCAGGCCTAAGTCCTGGTTAACGCCCATTACGCGCTCTTGAGGAACTGCGCAGGCAAGGGCCATAAGAACGGAACGTCGACAAACCGTCAAAGTGGGTTCCTAACCACTGCGCCGTTAGTAGGGCTAATCGCTGCGTTGCAGTGGCACGCAAGACCCCAACTGTGGCGGTAGAGACCCTCATCGCTGAACGCCCCCCGTGGCACATGCACTTTATGCAAGTTCCAGGACTCGCCGAGAAACTTGTGGACGGGCGGCAGGCCGCCTACTTGGGATATTTCTTGCAATTTGGAAAATTCACACCGGAAGAGATTGCCCATTACGTCAAGGCCTACGGCGCTGTCGCGCAGCTGCACGCAGTGTTTGAAATGAACCGCGCGTTTCCTGCCAACGAGCAAATCAACGTAGCACAACGTGGGCCGATGCCGATCCCATTATTCTTTGGCACAGGTGATGGATCGCGGTTCGCCAAGTTGGTCCCTAATATTGCAGACGGTCTGCGGGCGCATGGATGCACTCGTGTCGAAACCGGCCTCATTCATGGTGCGGTGCATTAGGTGGCAGAAGATCAACCGGATCAGGTCACCGAACTAATTGAGCGGTACGCATCATTGTCGCAATAAATATCTGCACGCACGGGCGTATACGCTTGGGACAGTGTTGTCGGGCTCCACAACCTTGAATAGTCTTATTTGCCTCCTGCAGGTAAGGCCGGAACCTTGCTCAAGTACTTCTCGAACCACGCTACGATGCGATGCGCTGCATCGATCTGATGCTCAAGTTTGTCGAAGCCGTGACCTTCGTCGGGGTAGTAAACAACGTCTATTACGTTGCCACGCTTCTTCAAGATGTCCACCAGTTGCTCGGTCTCTTCCTTGGGAACGCGCGGGTCGTTATCTCCCTGAAGCACGAGTAGCGGTGCGCGGATGTTCTGGACGTACTTGATGGGAGAGTCGTCTTTGTAGACATCACTGTCTTTCTCGGGGTCGCCGAGCAGGTTGCACAGGTACTGGTTCAGCAGAGGATCCGAATTCTTCATCATTGTGTACCAATCCAATGGACCGAACAGGTCAACGGCAGCGGCGAACTTGTCGGATTCTTTGGCGGCGAGCATCAGGGTCATGAATCCGCCGTAGGAGCCACCGAAAACACCGACTTTCCGTGCATCGACGAAACCGGTGTTCAAGAGCCAATCCAAGCCGTACATCTCATCTTTGAAGTCACCTCCGCCCAAATCTTTGTAGTTGGCACGCTGAAAGTCCATGCCGTATCCAGTGGAACCTCGCGGATTGGGCATAAGTACGATGTATCCACGCGTGACCAGTGCGTTCGACCAGCGGCTCCAGGTATCGCTTGTCTGTTCAGTAGGACCTCCGTGGGGAAGGATGATGGCGGGATTGCTGCCATCGCGCTTCAGGTTGAATGGCATGCGAAGGACGGCGGTAATGATCTTCCCGTCGAATGTCTTGTAGTGGACGAGCTCCGATGCCGAAATGGACTGCGGTGTGAGGCTAGCGACGGCCATATGCGTAAGCTGCTGAGCACGTTGCGTGTCGATGCCATACACCCACAGGTCGTTGGGAGTATTCATCGCCTCATGTTCCACCAGGAGATGGCGTCCGTCAGGCGAGAACTGTTGTGGAGAAAGCGTGCTGTTGACGCCCGGCGGCAGACTGATTTTGGCTGATTCGCCTTGGCGGGCTCCCAGGTACAGGTCGGTGCGGCCATCGGCATTGACCGCATACGTGAAGTGCACGCCGTCCTGTGCGAACGCACCGCCTGTGGCCTCCCACTGTGTGTCCGTTACCCAAGTGAGTTTCTTGGTGATTACATCCAACAGAGCCACGTTCTGAAAGCCGCCCTTCTGGTTGGATGTCATTAATATCGTGCCGCCGTCACGCGAAACGTCTGCGCCGAAGTTGAGCTGCTTCCCCTCATGGGGTGTGAGGTTTGTCTGCTTGCCGCTCGCGATTTCTACGGCATATATGTCGCCGGCGTCGAAACCGACGCTGGTGCGGTTGGCATAGACTGTTCGATTGTCGGGACTAAAGGCGATTACATCCCAGTCATGCTGTGGGTCTTTTTCCTCGGTCAGCTTGCGCAGCTTGTGCGTCGCCACATCGATGATCGCTACGTCGTAGGACGGCGCCTCCTTTGGCTTGATGTCGCAAGCAATCCATTTGCCATCATGCGACCACACCGGGTGCTGCTCGCGAATATCAGGCGTGTTTGTTAGGTTGGTTGGTGACCCACCGTCACGGGAGATCACGTAGATATCCCATAGCTCGTTACCGCCTTTGTCCTGCGAATAGGCGATCCAACGACTGTCCGGGGACCACATGGGCTCGGTCTGACGGTCATCCGAATACACTAGCTGCACCGGCCAGGAGCCCGCGGCTGACATTTTCCAAAGATTCGTACGCCCGGTTAGGTTCGTTGTCACCGCGACCTCGGCTCCGTCCGGCGAGAGCGCGGCGCTGTCGATCAGGCGCGTGATATAGAGATCCTCGACGGGCAACGGTTTCGCATCCGGATTCGAAACGGAAGTAACCGACTTAGGATCAGTGGGCTGGCGATCGTTGGGCCCCGAGAGCGCAGAAACAAGCCCGTTCAAAACCAGTAGGACAGCAACAACACGCAGAACCATCCTCGCAGTACCTTCTTTCGGCGGCGATCATTGGAACCCACGTAGAGTCCGAATGTCAACGACCGTGGGGAGGATCCGTGCACTAGGGAAACCTGTGCATTGTGGGTTCCTCTCGGCCACTTTCGGGCAACGAGCCAGTCGGAAGTTGGGCGGGCGCGTTCAAGTTGACGAGAAACGCCCTACCCTTTCTTTGGGGCGCACGGCGTGCCATCCGCTCTTACCCGGCAGGTTGCCTACTATACGTCAAGTGGATTGTTTCGCGATCGCCGACCATCAGTGTAAAGTGACGGCAAGCGCGCGTTTCTCCGCAGTTATCCGGGCTTCGAATAACTCCTGACTTGCAACTTTTCTTATCTTCAGTCGTGACTTCAATGAGCGCTTGAAAGGCGATCAAGTAGTGTGTTCAACCCAGTGCGAGCGCCATGCCGGAGCTTCGAAAGGTTCCGCGAAGTATTACGTCTCGTCTTCCAGCGTAGCCAGTTCGTCGCGGTGAAATCCCGTAACGGTTTCCGGCGATCAACTGCACAACCATCGTGGCGAAAGCGCGGTGAGCTGGCTGTAGAAGCCTACTCGGTTACTTTGCATCCACCATCGGGATCTGTGACGCTAGTTGTAGCTGGATCATCAAGTCGACCCGGTGATCGATCTGACAGAACAGCGCCGTCTTCTTCGGCGAGATCACCTTCTCGAAGATCGGAACATACTTCATGCGCAACGCGATCACCTTCTGTTCGTTCGCAGCCTCTCGCTTGATGTACTCCTGTGCCTGCGCATCGGTCATGGTGCTGTAGTTGGTCGCATAGTCTTTGATCAGCGCCCAGCGCTCGTCGCCGTTCTTGCTGGCTTCCTGTCGGTACTGATCGTAGAGTGGCCAGAACTTAGTGGCCTCGTCCGGTGTAAGCGGCATGTTAGCGGCGGTGATCTGTTTCCTCTGCGCCCGAATATCTCCGCGCAGCATCTGGATATCATGATCGCTGGCCGACGACGGTTGGGCGCCAGCACTGGGCACGTTCTGCGAACTCTGGGCACAAACCGGTACTGTCGCGAGCAACATTGCGCTGACCACGATCAAAAGAACTGCAAAATTCTTCTTCGGCATTCTGCCTCCTGGTTTCGGTTGAACTGGGTATAACGCAAATCTCCGTACCGGCGGTGCGGAGATGCCAAGTCCCCATCCAGGGAAGTGCCCAAGTGGGAATCCGCTGTCGGTGACGCAGCAGGATTATATCGGATGGATGTCTCAGAGTTGCGTCGCCAGCCTGAGGTACACTCGCCTCAGTGAGGCACGTTTAACAGCCTTCAAAGATTTCCCAGCAGTAACGCCCATCCCGTGCTCTTGAACAACTCCACCCCGGTCGCGGCCACAAGGACGGAACGCGACTTCTCGTCCAAGTGATTTAGCCCCCCGACAGGACTGACCCCACGCCAGATCCGTACACACATGGGCGTTTTACCGGTATATATCCTGCGTGTATTGCGCAAATCATTCTCGATGAATGCCTTGGCCTGTTGGCGGCAGTTGAAGCAGTCAATGCACTGTTGATAATGATGCAAGTTGTAGAGGTGGTCGCCCAGTGACTACATCAAATTTACCCGCCGGAATTTCGGCGGCGATTTTGACGCCGGGTGGCCCCCATGAGAATTCGCTCATCTGCTGCGCCAAGAAGGGCCTCCAAGCCAATTGCAAACCGGTGCCGTCCGGGGAGCGCCCGTTTCTTACCGAACACTTCGGCCAGTTGGGGAAAAGCGCCTGACGCGAGTTGCTTCTTCGCAAAGTCGATATCAACATTGTGATCGCCTGCGGTTTCGCGGAGCGCGTAACCGAAAACGAAATCATCGACCAACGCCAACAGTGTGAGTTTTTCTTCGATGGTCATGCTCGTCCCGGAAAGCGCCTGAAGGCATTGCTCCATATGACGCATTGCATTCACGCCAGGCGGTGCGGATTGCATCGAGGAAAGCGCCCAAGGGTGCCGAAGGAACACGTCACGCGTGTGGATTGCAATCACAGTCAGCGCTTCGTGCCAGTCCTTCGGCAGGGTGGAAACCACCACCTTGGCCATGAGCGCGTCGTCCATAGCGGCGATCAGCTCCGCCTTTGTTTTCACGTAGTAGTAAAGGCTCATTGTTCCCACACCGAGTTCCTGTGCGACTCGTCGCATGGACACAGCCGCAAATCCTTCGGAATCAGCGATCGCAAGAGCAGCCGAAGCGATTATTTCGCGGTCCAAATGCCGGGTACTTGACATTCGTACACTGTACCATTAATCTATTCGTACGATGTACGACACGGAGATTATCGTTATTGGCGCCGGTCCCACCGGCCTGACATTGGCGATCGAACTCGCGCGTCGATCGATTGATTTCCGCCTTCTTGACGCGGCGAAAATTCCCTTTGCTGGCTCCCGCGGAAAAGGGATCCAGCCGCGGACGCTTGAGGTCTTTCACGATTTGGGCGTTATTCAAAGCATTCTGAGCGCAGGAATGCCCTACCCGGACATGCGCGTGCATCTGGGACCATTGTCATTCCGGCTCGGCCCAATGGGAGGCCGGCGTCAAGCAACCGAAAGTACGCCCTATCCCGATCTGTGGCTGGTTCCGCAGCATCGCACGGAAGTTATTCTGCGGGAAAGATTGGCGGGGCTGGGCGGACAAGTCGAATTCGAAACGGTTTTCGAGTCGCTGTTTCAGGAAGAGCATGGGGTCACAGTTCGTCTTTCAACTGGCGAGTCGCTAAAAGCGAAATATCTGGTCGGCTGCGATGGCGGTCACAGTGCAGTGAGAAAAGCCGTGGGGTTGGCTCTGAACGGAGGCGCACTTTCCGACAAGCTTTCATTTGTCGCAGACGTGGAGATTCCGGAACTTGACCATGGCGTGTGGCATGTATGGCCGCTAGCGAAAGGAGGCCCCATCGCCCTTTGTCCGCTACCGGAGGAGTCGCTTTTTCAAATGGCGTCGCCGCATGCACCAATGAATAGCGTTGAGGAGGCGGTTGAGAAGGTCAGCAAGCGCAAGGTTCTGCGCGTCCATTGGAGCTCAAGCTACCGGCCGGCCAGCCGAATGGTCGATCGTTACAGGGCGGACAGAATCTTCCTGGCTGGGGATGCCGCGCACCTTCATCCTCCCACCGGTGGTCAAGGCCTTAATACCGGGATTCAGGATGCCTATAATCTCGGGTGGAAACTTGCAGCCGTTCTTCGCGGCGGTCCGGAATCCCTGCTTGATACCTACGAGGAAGAACGCTTGCCCGTCGCGGCGGCCGTACTCGGGCTGAGCAGCAGGTTGTACAAGACGGTTTCGCTCAAACGAGGTGAGGCAACGAACCAACTCGCCCTTCACTATCGTGCGAGCAGCCTGTCCTCCGGAGCGCCAATGGGACACTTGCACCCAGGTGACCGGATGCCGAACGTGCAACTTGAAAATGGGACCAAGCTGTTCGATAAGATGCAGGGAACGCATGCCACAGAGGTCATCACGGCAACGGGGATGCTAATCCTGGTTCGACCCGATGGCTATATTGCCTCGATTGGAAGACGACCGACCGAGAGGTATGCGGGTGAACAGACATCGTCGGTATTGTGGCCGGCAGACGGTGGACGCGAGCCTGGCTCGAAATGAGAGTGACTCATTCATACCGGCGATGCCCCGCTCCGGTAACTAACCAGGGCAGCTCCTTGAATGCATGATCGCCAATTTATCTGTCGAACCTGGGATTTGTACCCAGGAGTCTTAGGGTTGCGCGGGAGACACCGTACTTTGCGGATCCATTTGTGGCTCCCGCATCGCGCGCTCGATGGGTCGAACGGATGGACACATAATTTCGAGCCGCGAGAATACCCTAACGACACCTCCATTTGCGGTTCGCACCCTAAATTATCGCGAACAAAGATTGACGCCAGAGACGCGCTGAGTCTCGATTAACGGGGTAATCGCCCAGGTTAAGCCCTGGTGGGGAAAATGTCGGGTTTTCCGACTTTCCAGGAGTTAGCCCTTCGCGGCGGCGGTTCAGTGCAGCTGATAACGCGATTTATCAGCAGTTAGGCGATCCAACCAGCCTGCTCTTCCCTATTGATGAGGCTCGACGGGATGCCACCCGCAGATTGGAGATCTTCAGAGAAACCCACAGAATAGGGCTGAATGAGACTCCGCAGGAGCCGGCAATTCAGTAGGATTTCATGAAGGGATTAGCTTGCGAGTGAATGAAACTCTCGGCTAAGATATGACGGGTTGTGTACGTATCCGGCGTGATCGAGTGATCCCATGAGGCGAGCACTTTGGGCGATGGTTTTGGGAAGTGTTTTGGCGGTACCTGTTGCTGCACAAAATGCCGCGAGGCCGCTGATCACCGCACCCATCGACGAGACGCAGCGCGCCGTGCTGCACGGCAACGTCAGTCCACTGGCGCAGGCGCGCTACGACCAAGGCCGTGTGGACGATTCCCTCGCGGCGTCGCGTCTTCTGCTGATGCTGAAGCGTCCGCCGGAACGGGAAGCCGCGCTGCAACACTATCTCACCGAGGTTCATAGCAAGGGTTCGCCGAATTTTCATCGTTGGCTCACGCCGCAGACATTCGGAGAACAATTCGGCCCTGCGGATAGCGACATCCAAGCTCTGACCGGTTGGCTGGGGTCGAAGGGTTTCCGGATCACGAAGATTTCTCATGGCAAGCAATATATCGAGTTTTCCGGGACCATAGGACAGCTTCGGGATGCGTTTCAGGCCGACATTCACCAGTACAACATCAACGGCGGGACGCACTATGCCAATTCCCGCGAGATCAGTGTTCCCATGGCGCTCGCGGCGGTGGTTCGAGGCCTGACGCCGCTGAACAATTTCAGGGCCAAGCCCTACGTAAAACTCGGCGGTACGGGTCGCTATTCGAAAACGACTCACAAGGTTTCGCCAGATTGGACGGTACCGAACCCGCTCGGCTCGCAGAATCCCGA
>CAZDYZ010000023.1:0-3800 GCA_964509525.1 uncultured Acidobacteriaceae bacterium | reverse complement strand
GAAGTTGGCCGTCCGGTTGCCGAACTTAGCGAATTTGTAGGTCGTCAGATAAACAACTACGCCGAATACTCGGCTTTGCTGTCTGCTCTTAACTACACGCTGCGGCATGGATTCAAAGCGCTCAAGGTCTTCAGCGATGGTGAGCTACTTGTAAAGCAGATTAATGGCGAGCGCCAAGTTGCATGCAACCCCACATTGACCGAGCTGTACAGCCGGGCCATGAAGATGCTTGACCAGCTTGACTACTTCGAGATCAAGTACGTGTTGCCCGAAAACAACCGTGACGCCGATCGGCTGGCGAATCTGGCTGTGGACCGGGGGCTTGCTAAGAAGGCGCCCGCTGTCGCCGCGACGGATGTGGGGGGTGTTGCCTCAGTCCTGCCCGAAGTCAATGGCATGGTGCGCAATGGAGTTGTCGAGTTCCTGGGGAAGCCTCTGCCAGAGGGAACGCTGGTCAAGGTTCGTACAGCTGAGCTAGCGTCTCGTTCACATTGATTCACGCCGCTGCCGCTTCCTGCACATTCTGCCGGAGGGGTGATATCAGTCGCAAGGCACGCACGAGGCCGAGCAGCCGCGATATCTGGAATTCTCGGCAGATGAGTCGGGATCGCAGGTCGTTGTGGGGTTCAAGATGGCGCTGATATATGAAGAATTGGGAGCGCCGTGAAGAGCGAAATGTTAAACGAGATTCCACCAGCTGGAGCTACCTGTTACCTTAAGGCCCTCACAAGTCAATCAGCCGAAAACGGAAGTTGTGGATCCTTACAACTGGGAGAGAAAGTAATACGGACGGTGTTATGCGTCTGGTAGGAACTCGATCGACAATATCAGATTGGGCCCTGCATTAATTCAACAACTACCTTACAAGAAAATTCTTACCTCAAGTCAGGACCTTGCCAGGGTCGCAAACGCGGAATCCACCTTGGGACGTTCGCGCAGAATTGTTCGTACTCAGGCCCGAAGCTCTCCCGCAACGTAGGCTCCTCATATAGCAGAACAAAGACATTGAATCCCACCCAAACTACAGCTCCATATTCAAGAACGTGGATGCTGCCAAAGAATACCCCCTGCCCGAGAATTAGCATAGCGACCGCAAGATACATGGGGTTTCGCACATACCGGAATAATCCACTAACGACTAAGTGGCGTGTTGGGAAGATCGGTGCAGGTGTACCAAGACCCTGGAGTGCGAAACGGGCGAAGGAATCCAAAAGGACGAGAAGACCCGCAGCAATCCAGAGTACACCTATGAGCCGAAACCACGAGATTCCCAGCAGTGGTACTCCAACGCGCCATCGGCAGATTCGCCAAGGAACGTAACCTGCCACGATTCCCGGAGCAAGAACGAGAAAGGTTGCAGAGCCAAGAATGGCGAGAATTCGTCTCATCGAAATTGTTTGTTGCCTTTAGTTTCTGAGCAGAGGCTAGTCCTGTGCCGTACTGATGTAAACCTATATGATCCAGCAAGGGATCGGAGAGTTCTTCCCTGTCAAGGCTTTCGGACATAATCACTTGCTGTCAATCAAAACGGTTAAGCAGGTACGGCCTCATCCCTGAATCTATCAAGTTAATGAGAGCATGAGCCAGAAGGCGCTACGCAAGAGCCAACAGTCAAATCTCCGATGACATAGGCAGCCCTTTCTTCCCAATCGCGAGATGTTCCAGGCTCCCTGGCCAGACAGTCATATCAACGGTGTCGAGCTAAGTCGTTACATTCTTTGGAGGTACAGATTTTTCGGCGACCAGCGTTGTGTAGTACGCTGCGCCATAATGCAAGCACGAAAAGCGCGTGACACGAAATGGCTAATACCTGCCATTAATCTTTCTTATTTGGGTAGTGGCGACTCAACTGATATGTTGCCCGAATGTCAGGTGTTGCCTCCAGCGCCTTGAGTAGGGGCCTGTTTACGTCGTACGACCCGGGCATGTTCTACGACGAAATGTTTTCCGAGTCGGGAGTCCCGCGCCCGCACTACGCTCGTCTGTTCGAGACGCTATCTGCTCTTCCGACGGCCCAATTCGAGGAGCGCCGGAAGCTGGCCGACATCTCCTTTCTGCTCCAAGGCATCACATTCACTGTTTACAGCGATGGCGCAGGCACAGAGCGGCTGTTCCCTTTCGATCTGATTCCCCGCATCCTGCCGCGTTCTCAGTGGGACCACATTGAGCGAGGTCTGTCGCAACGGGTTTTTGGACTGAACCTGTTTCTGCGCGACGTTTACGGCGAGCAGCGTATTTTCAAAGACCGCGTTATCCCGCGCTCACTGGTTTACTCATGCCGCCATTTCCGCCGCGAAATGATCGGAACTGCGGTGTCACGGGATATCTACACACACATTTGTGGCATAGATCTCATCCGCGATTCTCGTAGTGGCGATTTTCTAGTGCTGGAGGACAACGTTCGGACGCCCAGTGGTGTTTCATATGTACTGGAAAACCGGCTAGTAATGACGCGCACCTTTCCCGATGCGTTCAGCGCCTACGAGGTCCTTCCCGTCAACGATTACCCGACGGAGTTGGCCCGCATCCTGCGCAGTCTGTCGCCGCGGGGAGAAGACGACGCAGCGGTGGTTCTGCTGACTCCTGGGATTTACAACAGTGCTTACTTCGAGCACAGCTTCTTGGCGCAGCAGATGGGGGTCGAGCTGGTGGAAGGCCGCGACCTCATCGTGGATGCCGGCATCGTCTACATGAAGACGATCCACGGCCTTAAGCGTGTCGATGTGATCTATCGCCGCGTCGACGACGACTTCCTGGATCCCCTGGTTTTCCGGCCCGACTCTCTAATGGGTATCCCTGGACTGATGGGGGCATATCGTGCCGGCAACGTAGCTCTGGCGAATGCGATCGGCAACGGTATCGCCGATGACAAGGCCATCTACGCTTACGTTCCAACCTTCATCAGGTACTACCTTGCCGAGGAGCCAATCCTCGGCAGTGTCGAGACATATCTCTGCTCCAACCCGAAAGATCTGATATATGTGCTCGCACACCTGCAGGAATTGGTGGTCAAAGCGGTCGGCGAATCCGGTGGTTACGGCATGCTCATCGGGCCAGCAGCCGATGCCAGGACATTGGAAGACTTTCGCATGCGAATTCGCCACGATCCGAGAAACTACATTGCTCAGCCGGTGATCCAGCTTTCACGAGTGCCCTCTTACGATGCGGAAACCCAGCGCATGGTCGGGCGACACGTCGATTTGCGGCCCTACTGCCTCTTCGACGGAGAGAAAGTGACGATTGTTCCGGGCGGGTTGACGCGAGTTGCTCTGCGACGTGATTCACTGGTAGTGAATTCGTCGCAGGGCGGCGGGAGCAAAGATACCTGGGTCTTGCGAAAGGACAACTGACGATGTTGTCCCGGATTGCTGATTCGCTATTTTGGCTGGCTCGCTACATGGAGCGAGCAGAAGACACCGCACGCATCCTCGATGTCAACTACCACATGCGGCTGGAACGCTCCGAACAACCCTATCGCCTTCGCT
This sequence comes from uncultured Acidobacteriaceae bacterium, assembly GCA_964509525.1. Taxonomy (GTDB): domain Bacteria; phylum Acidobacteriota; class Terriglobia; order Terriglobales; family Acidobacteriaceae; genus Bog-257. The sequence goes on along the minus strand of CAZDYZ010000023.1, from coordinate 315 downwards.
GGGACCCCCTGATCACCATGGCGGGCGAGGAAGCCCGCTTTCGACAGTTCTACCAGGAAGCTAACGCCCAAACGGTGTACGAGTTCCTGGCTTTCCGGCAGGACAATCCAAACTCGATCGTGGCGTGCATCGCGCGCGCCCGGGAGAATGCGCGTACCATTCGCGATCGCATCTCGCGGGAGATGTGGGAAGACATCAATGGCTTATATCACAGTGTGACCGGCTTCAATCCGGCAGAAGAGATTTCAGGCGGACCCCATCGTTTCTGCAATGCGGTCCGCTTCGGCAGCCATCGCTTTCACGGGGTCACTGACG
>CAZDYZ010000022.1:0-6856 GCA_964509525.1 uncultured Acidobacteriaceae bacterium | reverse complement strand
AAGCCGGACATCCATTTCCGGATGCGCGGCACCGCGGGTCAATCCTTTGGCGCTTTTGCTAGCGAGGGAATGACTTTTAGTTTGGAAGGAGAGGCCAATGACTACGTTGGCAAGGGGCTCTCCGGCGGCGAAATCGTACTTCGGCCACGCGGCAAGCTGTCTCAGGCCCGTGAGGCAGGGGTAATCATGGGGAATGTTGCGCTCTACGGTGCGACCTCCGGGTTTGCGTTTGCGGCTGGAAGGGCGGGCGAACGGTTTGCCATTCGCAACTCAGGAGCAACTGCCGTGGTAGAAGGAGTGGGAGAACACGGCTGCGAATACATGACTGGCGGGACGGTTGTCATCCTGGGCGCGACAGGCGGAAACTTCGGTGCAGGTATGACCGGCGGGGTAGCCTACGTTTTGGACCGCGATCGCAATTTCGAGGCCGAGCAAAAATTTGATCCTGGCTTTGTCGCAACTGAGCCGCTCGAATCCTGCAGCGGCCAGGAACAGGAGTTGGTCCGCCAGCTTGTGGAGCGGCACGTCCAAAAGACCGGCAGTCTCAGTGGACAACGGCTGTTGGAGAGATGGGATGAAACCCTCCAGCAGATGCTCCGTGTTGCGCCAAAAACCGGCATGCCGGTCTCCGCAACAGCAGGTGTGAGCGGAGGTAGCACGCAGCATTCAGCAGCCTGAAGCGCGTGTTGCGGCATCAATCAAGCTGCCCCAGCTGTGTGACAGCGCAAGACCACTTAGCGGGAAAACAAAACGCCGCGATTAGTTCGATTTGGGGCGAGTTGTGGGCTGCTTTGCCGGAGTTTTGGACGGCTTCGAAGGCGGCTTGGGATGGGCATCACTATCCACCTGCTGCGCTACCTTGTCGGACTCCAGTGGAAAAGTAGCCATGACCGCATTGACATCTAACTGGGCGGCGTCGGCTGCCAGATGCAACTCCTTGATTTCTGGAGCCGGCGTACCAATCTTGTACAAAGTTATCTCGGTCAAGGCCTGGAACTTGGCGGGATCAAGTGTCACGCCCGGGGGCAGCGATGCGGGCGGCAGTCCGCCGCCGGGGGCCTTTACCTGACGGGCGACGGTATAGAGAATGTAGTCGCATTGTTTAGATCGAGCTTCGCTCTCCACGTCTTGCTGTGGTGCTTCGGCATCCAGCGGTACCGCCTCCAGCTGGCGGCGGCCAATCTCGCTTATCAGATTGAGACGCAAGTTATCCGTGGGCAGGGATTCGCCGCTCAAATCCTTGACCTTCACCACACCAATGCGCACTACGCCAGCGGCCTTGGGCGCTACAGTCGGTGCTGGCGGTGCTGCGGGCTGTGCTGTCGGAGCTGCGTCTGACTTGCCGGTAGTCACGGCTGGCTGAGTAGTGGGCCCTGGTTGGGACGCCGCAGGCGCACCACCCATAGCTGCGAACATATCCGTAACCCGGCACCCTGGCGGCATGTCGAACAAGGGCGAGTCCAGGTTCGTGGTAGTGAGTTCGACGACCTCAGTCGAGGTGGTGAAGGTTCCTCGGTCGGATGTGAAGGTAGAAGTCTGCTTAAGAGGGTAGCCCGTTACTGTGCTGCCGCCACCTTTTATTACGACGCGATCGCTGCACCCACCTCGAGAGCCACCGCATGCGAGAGCGCGGTACGATTCATCCGGACAGGAGAACTCCGCGGAAAGATCCGCATACCAGCCATCGGTTTCCATCTTGGTGTGGGACGGGTTGCAGGCATCGGGGCTGGGATCCATGACCATAGAGGTCTTGATATGGCGCGCCTTGTAGCCGAACATATCCTGGCGCTCACCCGTATCGGTGGAGCCGCGGGTAATCGTCACAACACCACCCTTGCGCGGAAGCGCGGGTTCACCTCCTGCCATCTCCCGACCCATGGCTCTTACGTTTGGCATAGCGGGGCAGGCAGCCTCGCCGCCCATCGCCATGACCATGCACTGGTTGCCAGTGATGGTGATGATGCGCTTCTGATCGCACTGGATGATGGTAGCTGCGCCGCCGCGGCCCCCGAAGCTGGTTTCGCTACGCTGCCGGGCTCCCTTGATGTACACCGTGCTCTCCGTGGTGTGGCCCATGACCGTGGTGCGGGTTTTGATCTTCAGATCTGCCCACGTGGCGGGTGAGAAACAGATCAGGACTGTCGCCACAGCACAGGACTTCTGCAACAGACGGGTCATAGAAGGCCTCCTTAAGAAAGCCCGAACATTCCTTTAGAGAAAACGAAACCCGGGCGCAATTCTAAACAAACCGGGGACGAATATCATAGGTGCGACTCCACGCAACCACCGAAAAGAACCCTGTTTGCACCGTCCTCTTCGTCTATCGGCACCGCGTCTCTGTCGCTTCAAGCACAAGGGCAGTCGTCACCCGGGCTCAGCGACCAAAATCGGTCCAGTGGCTAGTTCCGCTCCGAGCCAGGTTCGTATGAAACCCGCCAAATCAGATTTCCCCCGTCGTCTGAAATCAACAGGGAGCCATCCGGCGCGACCGCCACACCTGTCGGACGGCCATAGACAATCTTGCCAGCCGGGTCAGGCACAAATCCTGACAAGAAAGGTATTGCTTCTCCTGCGGGGACGCCTCCCCGGAACGGGATAAAAGCCACCTGGTACCCGCTCTTGCGTCGACGGTTCCAGGAGCCATGCTCAGCAACAAAGGCCCCACCCCAATAACTGGAAGGGAATTGGTGGCTGTCGTAGAACACAAACTGCAAGGGTGCCACGTGGGCTCCTAGCAGCACGTCTGGGACAATAGCCTTTGCAACCAGGTCCGGCCTCGGGGCCACGCGATTATCCGGGTGTTGACCGAGGTAACTGTACGGCCACCCGTAAAACCCGCCTTCGATGACGTGAGTGACATAGTCGGAGGGAATGTCGTCGCCCATATCGTCCCTCTCATTTACAGTGGCCCATAAGTGAGACGATAGGGAATTGAAAGCAATTCCTACAGCGTTTCGCAATCCCGCAGCATAGATCCGCATGTTTCTCCCATCGGGGTCGGCTACCAGAATCGCGGCACGACGGGGATCGGACTCAATGGAAATATTGGTTCTTGATCCGACAGAGACAAACATTCGTTCGCCATCGGGGCTGAATGCAAGAGAGCGCGTCCAGTGCTGGTTATAGCCGTGTCCCGGTAGCTCCAGGATTCGCTCTAGCTTGCCAAGCCGCATGGAAGTCTTGGCGTCATAGTGAAACCGCACAACTTCATCTGTCTCGGCAACGTAAGCCCAATCATGATGGAAAGCGATCCCAAAAGGGAGGTTTAAGTGGTCGGCAAAAATCTCGCGCGACTCAGCGATGGGTTGTCCGGCTGGTGCATGCAATACAACTACTTCTCCGGCCGCTGAGTCGGACACAAAAACATCACCGGCAGGTGAGACCGCTATCCAACGTGGTTGTGTGAAGCCTCGGGCAAACACCGAAACTTTGAATCCGGGAGGAACTTTAGGTTGAAAGCTTGCTGGCGGTGTGACAATCACCGGTCGGTTTTCGATGCGAAATACTCTTGCAAGAATTCGTGCCCGCCAACCAGCAACGTTGAACGTGGCCAGGACACCGAGTGCCGCCGCTGAAATAATCAGCAGGTCTCGCCATCCGACGCTCGATTGCCGCAAAACGATCTTCTGCCGCGGGGGTGGGGAAGGTCCAAGCTCCTGATTTTGCTTTTCACCCACCGGGTATCGATCTCCACAGGCCCTTGGTCATGCTGAAGGGTGCATGAATCATGACCAATCGCATCATAAACTTAGTTCTCAGAATCAGATCGGAAATGTAGAGAGCTGAGATCCAAACCCATGCCCAACCGGGCTGGCTCCGCAAAGCTGCGAAGGACTCGCGTTGCAACCCTCAATCTCCTCTAAGATCTTGCAAGTGATTACGATGCAAGAAACTGGGGGAAAGGGAATCAGTCTAAGCTGAAATGGCCTAACCCGGTTGCTTAGGAGTTGGGAACCTCGACGACGTCGAGGTGAATTGCGATGGGAAACTTGCCTTGAGCAGCCAGTCGGGTGGAGAGTTGTAGAGCCAGGCTGGCAAGTTATGGTCGTCAGCAGTTTGGTGCCAAAGTGCCCGATTAGGAGTATGACTTCGGTTGCTGTGAAGAATTGCTTGGTGGCGAGTTGACCTGAAAAAAGTCAAGCTCGACCCCGCCAGAGAGATTGTGTAGGTATCGCCAACCGAGCCGAGCCTGGCCAATTCAAGTGAACGAGGTGAGTTTGTCATGGCCAAGCGCAACAGATCAACCTTTGAACGCTTGCAGCGGGGAGAGAGGTTGAGCCGCCGTGAGCGCAAGCAGATCGAGCGGCAGTTTCAAGCCGCGGAGCCGGGATGGGAGATTGTGCATCGGAATGTAGCCGGAATTGATGTCGGGAACGAAAGCCATTTTGTGGCCGTGGATCCCAGGCAGGCAGATCAGCCGGTGCGGGAATTTGGTTCCTGGACGGCCGGGCTGCACCAAGTGGTGGACTGGCTGAAAACATGTCAAGTCCAGCGAGTGGTGTTGCAGACGACGGGAGTGTACTGGATTCCCGTGCAAGACGTATTAGAAAAGGCCGGCTTTGAGGTCGCGGTGGTGGATGCACGGGGAACCAAGAACCTGCCTGGGCGGAAAAGCGACGTACAGGAGTGCCAGTGGATACGGAAGTTGGATATCTATGGATTGCTGCGAGGCTGTTTCCAGCTGCCAGACAGTATCCGTTCGATTCGTACCCTCTGGCGTTTACGGCAACGATGGGTAGAAGACGCGGGGCGTTCGATTCAACAGATGCAGAAAGCCCTGACCGTGATGAACGTACAGTTAGCCAATGCCATCGCGGATCTCAGTGGTCAGACGGGGATGGCCATCCTGCGAGCGATCGTAGGCGGGGAGCGTAATCCCTGGACTTTGGCCAAGCTACGGAATCAACGCATCCAGGCCAGCGAGGAAGAGATTGCCCACAGTCTGCAAGGAAATTGGCGGGAAGATGTCCTATTCGAGTTAGAGCAAGTACTGGCTGCCTACGATTTCCAACTACAACAGATAGAGAAGTGCGAGCAGCAACTAGAAAAATACATGAAGGCCCAGCCCACCCGTCCTGCTGTTGTTCCGGTGCTAGCCCAAGTCGCCCCGGGAGTCGAACAGGCACCCAAAAAGGACAAGAAAAAAACACGCTATGGTAAACCGCCGCGAAAAAATCGAGTCGGTTTTGATTTGGACAAGGAGTTGGCTCGGGTAATGGGAGCCGACTTGACTGTCATTGACGGCATCAAGCTTATGACCGTGCAGACGATTTACTCTGAACTGGGGCCCGATCTGAGCGCTTTTCCCACTGAGAACCATTTTGCCTCCTGGCTCATGCTTACACCCAAACGAGACGTCAGTGGAGGCAAGGTTATTCGCCACGTTTGGGTCAAGGGACGCAACCGTGTAGCCAATGCGCTGCGCATGGCCGCCGAAAGCCTGACGAATAGCCAAAGCTACTTAGGGGCTCGCTACCGATCTTTGCGTGGGCGACTGGGAGCCCCGAAAGCCATCAAGGCCATGGCCCGTTATCTGGCATGTTTGGTCTACCGCATGCTCACGAAAGGACAAGATTGGCTCGACCGTGGCGCTGCTTATTACGAGGAACGACGGCAACAACGCGAACTAATCCACCTACAACACAAGGCCAAAGCTCTGGGACTTCAGTTGGTTCCTGCCAACTAATCTTCAAGACAAGGGTCCCAGAACCGAGGCAAAATAACAGACCATCGGCAAAACCAGTGAAGTTTCCAGAGAGAGCATCAGTAGCAGCAGAGTTCTTCCCGTGAGCCCGGAGGGTGATGTAGAAGTTTCACTTCTGTGGAAAAAGTGTGAATTGCCAGCAAGGAATCCTCGTCAGACTTTGCAACCTGTTTTATTTCTGTCGCTTGCTGGCGGATGATTACAAACTGAAATAATTGAAGATTGCACCAACCTCGGGCGTTGACAATCGCTCCCGCTCCAGTAAGATGACTCACGTCGACGGCAGAAAAGGGCTGGCATCCTAAACAGTAGCTAGTCCAAAGTAAGCTGGGTGATTGGTTCAGCAGGGCGACCTGAGGAACCACCAAACCCGAAAAAACCGACGGCGTTGCGAGATGACCGTTGGGGTTTGGAACTGCGAGAGCAGTGATCGCACCAAGGGCTGTGACGGTGCATGTGTCCACGCTGTTGACTCCCTCGCAGGAGTTGGCGGATGGAGCATAACCAAAGTCACAGCCTTTTCCATTCTTCGGGAAACGTTGTGCACGTAGCGTTTCTTCTCAGAATCCCTGAAATAAGACTGATCAAATCCCAATCGTCTTGTCGGCTGCTGTAATCTCGGGCTGAGATGACATATATTCCAAAGTGATAAGAAATAAGATCTCCAGAGGGAGTGCCCTCCCGAGTGCGAAGTCCTCTACAATCGCCGTGGCCGGGATGAGCGGACGGGATTCCGTGTCAGGATGAACTTGTTGGGCTCGGGCCGATTCCCGGTGTGATCTGAAGAGGCGTAGTAATGGGGAATGGACGATGAAGGTTTCCCGCAAGGCCGGCAGTGCCATCGCCCTGGGTGCCGCAGCCGTGGCGGCGGTCTGGGCTTTTCGGGATTATCGCAAGTGGCGGGCGCTGGGCCCCGGAAGCTTGCCCGAGAACTTTGGCGGGTGGATGGCGACCACCTGGATGCGGACGCGCAAGCGCGATCCGATTGACACCGGCCGGTTTACCAAGCTAATAGCTACGTTTGGCGATCGCTGTTTCCTGCAGGATTTGCCCCAGCGTGAGGGAACCCGGCCTGCCATGGCAGTCTATCCCGTGCCCCACCGGCAGCTGGATCAGATACCGGGGGAGGAGATGAAACAGAAGGTGGGGGGG
>CAZDYZ010000021.1:0-6974 GCA_964509525.1 uncultured Acidobacteriaceae bacterium | reverse complement strand
AAGACAAGGTCAAAACGCTTCCCGGCGACCTTTGCTTGTTCGTAAACAGCGATTGCTTCTGCTCCATCCCTGGCAGTCTGGACTTCGTACCCGAGTTTGCCTAGAACGGTCTGCAGCAGGTTCCGGATGGCCTCGTCGTCGTCCATCACCAATACGCGTTCCGTTCCGGTTGGCATATTGGTGGCAACCGGAGTCGATTGTGCGATACCTTCCTGAGAGGTAGGCAAATCAACCGTGAATACCGACCCCTCTCCGGATCTCGACTCTACCCAAATGTGACCGCCGTGCTTGGCGACGATTGCATATGCCGTCGCCAAGCCAAGGCCATTCCCGCCAGGTTTCGTTGTGAAGTACGGATCGAATATTCGGGGGAGCACATCGGCAGGAATGCCGCAGCCGTAGTCACGGACCGAGATCCTGATGCGAGGGTTGGCATCCGCGTTGTTTGGGACCATGACATTCTCTGCGCGCTCTGCGCGAACTTCAATAATTCCGCCCTCCGGCATGGCCTGCCGAGCATTGAGGAGGATGTTGTGGAGCGCCTGGCCGATCTGACCGGGATCGACATGCGCGAAGCCGAGATCGTCCGCGATCTGGAGGGTAATGCTAGTCGGGGCGCCGGCACGTGCAAGTTGAACGGCGTCGTTGACGAGTTTGGCAACGGAGACCACGCGCCGGATGGGAGCACCGCCTTTCGCAAAGGTCAGTAACTGGGACGATAACAATACCGCCCGCTGGTAGGCACTGGCGATTTGATCCAGGATTCTCTGCACCGGATCCTGCATATCCAGGTGCGCTTTAGCCAGTTCAATATTCCCCCGTATAATCATCAGGAAATTATTAAAGTCGTGGGCAATACCTCCGGCCAGCACCCCGAGCGACTCCAGCTTGCGCGCGCGTAACAGCTCTTCTTCCATTTGCTCGCGCTGCGCAATCTCAACCCTCAACTGCTCAGTGGATCTGTGCAGTTCGGCCGTCCGCTCCTGGACTCTAAGTTCCAGTGCCTGATTCACCGCTTCTGTCTGGTCCTTTGCGGCCCGCAGATCCTCCACCAGATCTCGGTTCTCAAACTGCAGTTTGAGGGATAGATCAACCGCACGATAGATCCGCCCGGTCGTGATCAGGGTAGCAAGAGTAAAGACGCCAGCCAATAGGCCCATCGCAAAGTGCATCTCATCGCCTTGGGCAAGGAGGCGGATTGTAGGGATGAGTCCTGTTGGAATTAGAAATGCCAGGAACACCTCCGGTCTGGACGCCAGCAGAGATCCTGCGCCAAGCATCATTCCACCCAAGACGAAGACAAGGAAAAGCTGATTGGCCAGATGTGTCTCAGGATATAGGAGGATTCCCGCTGCGCCCCAGCCAGCCCCTGCCAGACCGGCACCAACTACAAATGCAGCTCGCCACCCACTAATCTCTGCGGATGCTTGGGAGGCTCGCCAATAGCGTTGCGCAAGAGCCCCCCTCGAAGCCGAAATCAAGACCATGTAGAGCCACCACCCGAAGACTAGAAAGTTCGGGATGAGCCCCCATTGAAGGAGGGCCAAGGTTGTAGCTGCGAGTATGGTAATACCAACTGCAATGTTTGAATTCTCGTACAACAGTCGAATCTGCGCCGCCAGGATCTCTTGCTGTCGGGAAACCTGTTGAACCCGTGCAACTCCGGTCGCTGAAGAACTGGTATGCATATGCTGGCGCCGAGTGCTGAACTCTCCTACACTATCGTGTCACTTTTGTGATTCCAGAACACCCGCCGTCCGAGCCATTAGCGATGGCTTCGTGCCAACACGTTCCTACTAACCTGGAATCATCTTCCTGCTCCTCAAGATCAGATGAGCTGCACTTCATCTTCTCTGGATTCTGCCCTTGACTCGAAAATGGCTAATCGTACGGCTAATTTCGCCTTTTCGCAAGATTTTGATAAAACCGCCATTCGAACGATAGTCTGTCGAAGATTTCTGCCTGCGCGCCTGGAGCGGCCAGCAAATGGCGTCGATCTGCCATGACCGCACTAAAATAAGCGAGGTTCTGAAGGGAGGTTACAGCGATGCGGTCGCTGGTGCGCAGGGCTGATGCAACCGCTGAGTTCATGACCCCGGAGCGGTGCTGGATTCTTGAAGCGTGGAATGAAGACAAGGATTGCGCTGTCTCGATTGCCAGAGCCAGAGTAGCGCCGGGCGTTACCACGCAGCTACACCGATTGCAAGGAGTGGATGAGCGTTATCTGATTGTCGCGGGAAGTGGCCTCATGAAAATCGGAACCCAGGATCTGCAGAGGCTCGGGCCGGGCGACGTTGCCTTCATTCCGGCAGGAGTGGCGCAGCAGATAACTAATCACGATAAGACCGACCTCATGTTCTATTGCATCTGCACTCCACCATTCCGGCCCAGCTGTTACGAATCTTTAGAAGAGAGTGAACATGAAGAATGACAACCCGCTCGAGCAACTGGTCAGGGCCGGTCCGCGGCGTTGTCGCTGCTGAGGATGACGATGGTGTTTATTGTCAATGCCTCGGCGTTCATGTCCACATGAGGACTGGAGCATATATAGGGCATCCTCACGCGACGTTGTTCCCGAAGACCGTTCGCGAAAGAGTTTTTCAAAACCCCGCTCCCCTTACCACAAGTAATATTGTCAGCCGGCGATTGACGGAGACGCCTGAACTTATCAGCCCGTGCGGCATTCGCCGATTGGCCGCCACTGCCAGATGCACAAGGCGGCATAGGTTGTCCAGAAGTTGGCTTCTGGGAGGTTGCTCATCTGCGCTGCCAGCGAGTATGAGCGAATCCGAGACCATTTATAGCTGAACTCTGCGGAGAGAGAACCAGAAAGTGAATTCCCCGGCGAGGTGCAGCCAAGTCGAAGATCAACATGAAGCTGGCACTGTGCCGATCACAGAAAACTAGCGCCAAGTTATTGTAAGGTTTACAGGAAGCGATCCGATGAGCGCGCAAAACGATCTGGCGACAGTTCGCGGCGAACTGGCTGACATCATTTCCGGTACCTTCTTTCTATTCATCGCACTGATGGCATTTTCTATCGCCGCCATGCGGCGTCGAAGCGGGGTGAGGATTCTGGTTTGGCTCGGCCTTTTGAGCGCGATGTTTGGTGTCAACTTGCTCGTGCAATCGCCGCCGATCGAAGTAGTCCTTCCGCTTGCTTTCGCGGGTGTTCGTCCCTTCCTTATCACCGCGATCTCTTATCTAACCCTGGTTGCCGGAGCACTTGTATTTCGCGAATTAACCCTGGGTGGTTTGCGCCGGCTGTTGGATTTATGGCTGATCGGCGCAATCGCCATTGCGGTTGCCGGGATCGGATGGTTTCTTATTTCCGGCTCGGAAGACACGTTCATTGTTTACAACCAACTCCTGGCCGCGGCGGGGTTGGCCATCATGATCGTCGCCTTGTCGGTGCCGAAATTGTCCAAACGATATCTGCTTCTCTCTCGCCACCGTGTACTGACCGTCGGGATGTTGATTTTTGGCGCGGAAGCCTTATACGCGAACATTGCCACTCCTTTTAATCACCCCGTCCCGAACCTCGTTATCTCGCTAGGCTTCGCGGTTTTGCTGCTTTCCTTCGGCTACACCGCCGTGGAGATGATCATCAGCAATGAGCGCCGCTTGCTCTCGATTGACAAGGAACTGGAAATCGCCCGCCAACTGCAGTTCTCCATCCTTCCTGGCGGCATCCCGGAAGTGCCGCGTCTGCGCATCGCTGCCTTATATTTGCCCATGACCGCGGTTGCCGGCGACTTCTACCAATTTGTTCGAATCGACGAATACCGAGTTGGTTTCCTCGTCGCGGATGTCAGCGGACACGGCGTACCTGCTGCGCTGATCGCCTCCATGATCAAGGTGGCGATGCACTCGGCTGATGGCTGTGCGCATGATCCCAGCGAAGTGCTGAGATGTCTGGGCAATACGCTCGGCAGCGAACTGCGAGGGCAATTCTTCTCCGCAGCCTACCTCTGGATCGACAGCGAGACCCGCACCGCCCGCTACTCCGCCGCCGGACATCCCCCACTCCTCCACTGGAAGGCCGCCGACCGCGCACTCACGCCCATCGAGAGCAACGGGTTGCTCTTCGGGGTTCCGGTCAACGGCGATTATCCCGCGTGCAATATTGCGCTCGCTTCCGGCGACCGCCTCCTTCTTTATACCGATGGCTTTACAGAACCCGAGAATGCGGCAGGAGAGGCATTCGGTGATCGCAAACTCGAGCAGGTCATTCGCGACAACCAGTCGTGCCCGGCGCCCGAATTGGCGGAATGCCTGCTGGAGGAACTCCGCAGCTGGCAGCCAGCCGAACTGACGCAACAGGATGACATTACCCTGATCGTGATTGATGTTGCGTAATGGTTCGGTAGGCCCTCTGCAAGAACGACACGGAACTCGTTCTTGTACCACATTGGGGCACGCAGGTGAGCAATGTCACTGAATGGGCAACGGAGGTGACTGGCCGCTCTCAACCAAGCTTGCCACGTGCTCGTTTCTGGCCAAATGTCCCCGTGCTTATCGTCCCATGTGTTGTGCCTCTAATGTGTCGAAAGTGAGGTCACAGATTCAGGCCATCCCTAGTGGGCATTGGTCCCTGCAGGCTTCGCCTAGTCCCGGTCTCCCTTCAGTTTCTTTAATCGCCTCACTGCGTTCTCGTTCTTTGGGTCTAGTTGCAGCGACTTCTCATAATTGTGGATCGCCAAATCCTTTTGGCCTCTCTTTGCGTACGCCTCGCCCAGACTGTCGTATACGTTCGACGACCGGGGATATTCCTGCACACTTCGTTGAAATACCTGAACCGCATCCGCTTCGTTTCCCGAGTAAAGCAACTGGTAGCCCACGTCATTAAGCGTGCCCTCGTTGATGCTCGGGTCGTGTGATGCCTTCAACTCGTCATACCGCCCGAGTGCGGCTGCCGGCCCCTTCAGCTTTGCGATTAGGAAAAGGCTCTGGCCGCTGTTTTGCTGCGGCGCCTTGTAGTTCCATGCGTATTCCTGGGCAATCCGCGAAATCAGAAAGTCGGCCAGCGAGATTCCATTGTCAGAATTCACCATAATGGCCGCGCCGTTCCCCGTATCGGCATTCATCGTCAGCAGGGCCTGAAACCCGTCGTCTGCCCCATTATGCCCAAACTGCCCGGGATTTTCTTTCTGTAAGAAGAACCCCAATCCGCTTTCGTCCTTCACCGGCGTCAGCATCTCTCGTGTCATCTTTTGCACAGCACGTGATTCGCTTTTCCCTCCTTCGAGAGTGCAATCTCAATCGCAAACTTCGCCAAATCTGTCGGCGTGCTCCACAAACCGGCCGCCGCCATCTCCGGATAGACATGCCACTTCCCATGCACTTCTCTGCCGTCCGTCCCCGTTCCCCCGGCAGTCATCGCCGCACGGTCCGGAGGCAACGGCTGCTCGTAACTGCTGTCTCTCATCCCGATCTTCTCCAACACCGCCTCGTGCATCAAGGTCGGGAAGGGCCTGCCCGTGACGTCCATCATCAGTAATTGCTCAATTGTGACGCCTCCGCCGGAATAGCGGAATTTCGTCCCTGGCACAATATCCACCCTGATGGGGTCTGTGTTCGCTGGTTTCTTGCCGTTCAGCACCTGCACCAACGTCGGCAGCGGATCGTTGACGTCATATCCCGGAAATCCGTGCGCGGGCAGCCCCGCCGTGTGCGACATCAAACGCCGCAGCGTGACTTTCTCGGTCGAGGTGAACTCATTCTCGGGAACCTTCCACATCTTCAGCTTCTGATTTACGTCTTCGTCGAGCGACAGCTTGCCTTGCTCCACCAGATAGAGCGCGCCAGCGGCCGCGACTGGTTTACTGATCGAACCCGCCTGAAACAAAGTCTTGGTTGTCACTGGAGTGCTCGACCCTACCTCGGCGACACCATACGCCTTAGCATCGACGATCTTGTAATTCTCGATCACTGCAAGGCTGAGTCCCGGTACGTTATACATCCTCATCAATCCGGCCAGACTTAGCCGCGTTGGAACTTCTCCCGGCTTGGCCGGCAACTCCACGACGGTTGCTTCTACTCGTTGCCAACGTTCCGACCGATCTGCCGATTCGCCGGGGTTCTGACCGGAGATAGCAACACGGAACAAGCAAAACAGAATCAGAATTGGCGAGATGCGAATGCTTGTGAAGTGTCGAACATTCGGTTGCATCGGGTACTCCCTTTACATGATTCTTCCAGAGATCAATTGGAGAAGTCTCGCCGGGACGGTTGATAAAGTCTAACTGGTTGCCGCTGCAGTCGGCTTTGAGGAAGTTCTGGAAATTGCCCCCTAGCGCGAAAACGGCCATTCGGCGCCCTTAATGGAGCCATTTGGAGCCCCGCAGGGCCCCCACGGCCTCATAGGCAGACTGGAACGTCAACGAGATCACTCGCACGCCCTCTTTATGCTGAATCGGGAAGAGCCGGTTGATGTAGTCGACTATCGGAACCCGCGCGTGTCCGGCACCGATCTGCTACCGTGCACTGGCATTTCTGGCCAGGTTCCGGATTGCCGCCAAACCGAGCTCATCGAATTGGACAACCAGGCTAGTCTTTGTCTAAACGAGGTGTCGGTCACCTACTTCCATTCCCAGACTTTCGCGGTGGTGTTGCCGGCGGCATCCACCTCGTATTCGAATACCCCGCAGGCGTTGTTCAGGCGCGCCAGCTTCTGAGAAGACGTCCGATAGTAGAGTATGCCGCGGTAGCTTACAGCTCCGCCAGCTAGGAGCTTGCCAGCGCCCGACCCTCTCCACAAGATCGGCTCGCCATCCGCTGTAATCATTGCTCCCTGGCCTTCGCCATAGAGAGAGCCGTCGAGCCGGGCTTCAGATGTGTACGTTCCCATGCCGTTGGTCGCAACCCCCAACATAGTCCCCGTGTCTTCAAACGACACCTCCACCTTAAGCGGGTCGCTCGACAGCACCCGCCGGACAATTCTCCTGCCTTTGCTTTCGCCCAACACATCTCCG
>CAZDYZ010000020.1:0-5150 GCA_964509525.1 uncultured Acidobacteriaceae bacterium | reverse complement strand
GCGTCCTGGGGGAGCGGTCTGTCCGGCGATGAAGCCGACCACTGGCTTGCGCACGTTCTGCTTGATGAACTCGGCCGCGGTTTCTTCTGCGTTGCCGCCGATCTCACCGATCATAATGATTGCGTCGGTCTCCCCATCTTGGTTAAACAGGTTGATGGCATCCACAAAGTTGGTGCCGATGATCGGATCGCCACCAATCCCGATAGCGGTGGACTGCCCAATGCCGCGTATCGTCAGCTGGTACACCGCTTCGTAGGTAAGTGTGCCGGAACGCGATACGATCCCGACGTTCCCTTCTTTGTGTATGTGCGCCGGCATAATGCCGACCTTGCACTTGCCTGGAGAGATGATGCCCGGACAGTTGGGCCCGATCAACCGCGCGTTCTTGGTCTTCAGAAACTCCCAGACCTTAACCATGTCCAGTGCGGGTATGCCTTCGGTAATGCAGACGATCAAAGGTACACCCGCATCTGCTGCTTCCATGATTGCGTCCCCCGCCGCCGGTGGAGGAACGAAGATCACGGTCGCGTTGGCGCCGGTCTCAGCCACCGCATCCGTCATCGTGTTAAAGATCGGCCAGCCTTCGTGTGTAGTGCCGCCCTTGCCAGGAGTAACGCCGCCTACAACCTGGGTTCCGTACAAAGCCGCGTTCTTGGCGTGAAAGGTTCCTTCCCGCCCCGTCAGTCCCTGCACAATCAATCGCGTCGACTTGTCAACCAGGATGCTCATCGCACCCCCTTGGCTGCGGCGACCACTTTCTCTGCCGCGTCCTTCATGGTTTCGGCCACGATGAAATTCAACCCGCTCTCTTTCAGAATCACGCGGCCTTGCTCTACGTTGGTTCCCTCCAGCCGCAGAACGATGGGCAATTGGATGTTGGTCTTGCGCGCTGCGCTCACTACACCGTTGGCCAGGGTATCCACCCGCAGGATGCCACCGAAGATGTTGATGAGTACCGCCTTCACGTTCTTGTCGCTCAGCAGGATCTGGAAGGCATGGGTGACCTGTTCTTCGTTGGCTCCTCCGCCCACATCGAGGAAGTTCGCCGGCATGCCACCGGCGTGCTGGATGATGTCCATGGTGGCCATTGCCAGTCCGGCGCCGTTGACCATGCAACCTACGCTACCGTCGAGCTTGATATAGTTCAGGTTGTATTTGCTGGCCTCGACTTCCAGCGCATCTTCTTCGCTCAGATCACGCAGCTCCTTGATGTCAGGATGGCGATAGAGGGCATTGTCGTCGAAGTTCATCTTGGCGTCGAGGGCGAACAGTCTGCCATCAGTGGTGGTGATGAACGGATTGATCTCGACCAGCGACGCATCGGTATCTTCTGCCGCGTGCGCTAGCGCCGACATGAATTTGACGGCACCGCTGATGTAGCTGCTCTTCAAACCGAGCTTGAAGGCGATCTCGCGCGCCTGAAAGGCCTGCAATCCGAAGCCGGGAATCAGATGCGCTTTGATGATCGCATTAGGATCTCTGGCCGCCACCTCTTCGATCTCCATACCGCCCGCCCTCGAGGCCATGAACACTAGCCTGCCCGGTCCGCGGTCGAGTAGCAGGCCGAGGTAGAGCTCGAGCGCGATCGGAAGCGTCTCTTCGATTAACAGACGCTGTACTTTCTTGCCCTCGGGCCCGGTCTGGTGGGTGACTAGATTCATTCCAAGAATCTTGCCGGCGAGCTCGCTGGCTTCTTCCGCCGATCTGGCAAGCTTCACACCACCGCCCTTACCACGACCTCCGGCGTGAATCTGCGCCTTCACCACAACGCCCGTCGCACCGTCGTGCAACAGAGCCTTGGCCACAGCTTCTGCTTCTTCACGGCTTTCCACCATTTGCCCGCGCGGCACTGCCACTCCATACCGGGAGAGGATGGCTTTTGCCTGGTACTCGTGAATTTTCATGTTGATAAGACGACCGCGAGCAAAGGACGCTGCCGCTCTGGTCCGACTGTTTACTCCTTAAGAGGATGGCACAACAAATAGAAAACTGGCGATTGTATAGGACGGAGGCGGTGAGGCGCTAGTACGCAGCTCACAAAGGGGGTTATTGTGCGGAAGCTGGGTGTCGTCGACTGTGATAGCTTCCAGCGCTGTTTCGTGACTAGTCAAGCTTTAGCTCACAACAGCGACTCAGCTCCGCACAACGTCATGCCTCTGGTACTGCCGGCCTGCCCTCCGCCTTGTAATCGCTACTACTTCCTGCCTCGCGTTCCGTTCGTCCAGTCCTCCCACATCGCGAAGCCTTTCATCTGAACGTCGAGATGGGTCTCGGGAAATGTCGCCTCGATTTGGGCTCTGGTATAGCGAGGCCCGAGGCGCTGCGTCGCGTTGGCCAGCTCGAAGACCAGCTCAGCCGCCATGGCCTCGTTCCTCTTCAACTGTACAAAGTCAACCTTGTCGAAGGTATCGGAGGTGGCATGATAATTGACAAGGTAGTTCGCCTCCACTTGGTTGGGCAGCAAAGTCGGAATTCCTTCCATCATGAAATCAAAGTTGTCGGTGCCCACGGTGGCGTCATTAGTTACAGCATCCGATTTCCACTGCGCGAAGGGTTGCAGCATAGCAGCCAGTCCAGCATCTACGTCCTTGCGCCCGCCCGTCGAGAAGCTGGCGATCGAACCGATGCCTTCGTCGAGCACCACCTCAGCCACGATACTGTCAAGCTCCTTCTGATGAGCTCGGACGTAAGCCAGTGAGCCCAGCAGGCCTTCTTCCTCGCCAGAGAAGAGTATGAAGCGAATCGTACGCCGGGGACGAACACCTGCCGCCTTGATCGCACGCAGTGAGTCAACCACCAGCGCGGCGTTGCAGCCGTTGTCGAGCGCGCCTGTGCCCAGCTCCCAGGAATCCAGATGCGCGCCCAGGATGACAATCTCGTTCGGCAACTCACTTCCCTTCAGCTCGGCCACGACGTTGCTCGACGTGATCGGTGGTCCAATCTTGTTGGGCATGGAAATCGACATCTGGACTTTCTCACCGTGGCCCAGCAGCCGCGTAATCCGCTCGGCATCCTCGCGCGCCAGCAGCACTTGGGGAATAACGTCAATCTCCCCATGCATGGTGTTGATGTGCCGATACAGCACATCGTGCTCACGGCTGGAAGTGAAAGCGATGGCCAGCGCCTTGTTTTTCACGGCATTTGCGATGATTCCCGGGGCACGGAAGTATTCGTTGAACAGGTCCCCCCAGGTTTTCAGCACATCGCTGTGCGCGAGTACAATCGCGCCTGCGATATCACCCGCCTTGGCAAATTCTTCATCGGTGCCCATGCCAACGTCCACGACCCGAGCTGTTGTGGGCGGCAGCGGCGGTCCCCACGCAATCGACTGTGCCCGCACATGAAACTTCACCGGCACAACAACACTGACCTCGGTGTTGCCCTCTGCCCACGACTCCGGGATGGTGAACTCTTCGGTGTGCACGGAATCGGCGCCGGCCGCCTTGAACGCGTCCACACCCCACTGGATCGCCTTTTGCATAGCGGGCGTGCCGGGAACACGACCACCAATCTCGTCAGTCAATACACGCAGGTTTTCCTGCAAGGGAGTGGAAGGCTTGAGGGCCTCCTGCATGATGCGGTCCTCGGATTGGGCGAAGGTGAGCGCAGCGCTTGCCAGCGCAACGCCAAGTGTTAGGCAGGTGAATCTGTATAAGCGCATGTCGAGCGGAATTATACGAGAAGCACAGGTTCATCACTTGTCCTGATACATGGAATAGTAAGGCCCACGAGTGCAGGCAAGTTATCGTCCACGTCTCTCTCGCATCTTTTAAACACCATCAAGGAGATCGCCCACTTATGCGCCGTCTCCGCAAACATTACTGCGGCGCATCTCCAAGCTGCTCCAGTTTCTGCTCCGCGCTGTTTTTGATTGCTTCGCGGCGCTGGGTGTCATCCACAGTATCGGAGGACAACAGTTCCAGCGCCTTGCGGGCATTTTCGCGCGCCAACTCTTTCTGTCCGTCGGCGAGATAGGCGTCGCCGAGACTGTCATAAACATTAGGCGAATCCGGATAGGCCGCCACGTTTAACTTGAAAATCTCGATCGCCCCCTGCACGTCGCCGGATTGCAGGCGCTCATATCCCATGAAGTTGACCATCGCCTCGTCGAACAGGCGAATCTTGGGATCGCTCTTCCGGCGCTCGGCAAGCATCTGCTCAACTTTCGCCGGGCCACCGGGCTGATCAAGCAAAGCCAGCGTCTGTACGGCCTCTGGTACAGGTACAGGTTTCGAGGCCGGCGCTTGCCCCGGTGTCTTGATGAGCGTGGTGACGTACCAATCCACGATCTGCTGGGGCAGCTCGGGATGCTTGGGAAAGATATCCGCACCGTGGCCGCCTGTTGGGTAGCTCACGACCGTCTTGGCCGGATCCGCAGTGATGCTGTACAGCCATTGAATGGCCAGGATGCTCTGGGGAAACTCGTCATCATCCGCGTAGGCGAAGAACACCGGCACAGTTTTTTCGTTACGCAGGAACTGCCGGCCATTCTGGTCTGTACCCCCGGAGAGCAACACCAGCGACTTTACCTCGGGATGGCGGCGCGCCGTCTGAACCGAGTTGTTGACTCCACAACTGGCGCCGCCGAGGCCAATTGTGTCCCGCTTCACACCCGGCTGCGAAATTAGGTATTGGAACGCAACATCTATATCTCCCGGCCATTTGGCTTGCGCCTCCTGCGCCTGCTGCGGGGTCGCCTTATCGGCCCGAATGCCACCGCTTTCGCCAAAGCCGCGGAGATCGAGCGTCAGGACATTGATGCCCGAGTTTGCAAGCTGTTGCGCCAGACCGTCCCATACCTTCCGTTGGCGATTGCACTGATGAAGCAGCAGGACTCCGGGACCAGCTTTGCCGGCACGGAAGAACGTCGCCTTCAGCT
Organism: uncultured Acidobacteriaceae bacterium; assembly: GCA_964509525.1. GTDB lineage: Bacteria > Acidobacteriota > Terriglobia > Terriglobales > Acidobacteriaceae > Bog-257. The sequence goes on along the minus strand of CAZDYZ010000020.1, from coordinate 271 downwards.
TGGTACCATCGGACGCGGTCAGGTCAACAGCCCGCTCCACCGACAGCGCCGGGGCGCTGAGACCAAGCACTAGCAACCAAGACAGAGCAAACGAACAATGCAGGCGCGTCATGGGCAGTCTCCTCATATGGAACATGGTACAGACGTCCTGGAGAGCTGCGCGTCATTCTTGACGCCACTTCTTGTCCCGCTCAACGTTTGCGCCGCCTATCAATATCAAGGTTGACATCGAGGAGGAGCAGATTGGTGGAGGATGTATTCCGCGCCTCAG
>CAZDYZ010000019.1:0-3041 GCA_964509525.1 uncultured Acidobacteriaceae bacterium | reverse complement strand
CCAGCCTGCAACAGCGGCTAGTGAAGACCGGAGGCCGTCTGATTAAACATGCCCGCTACTACTGGTTGTTGCTCGCGGAAGGTCACCTGACGCGGCGGCTGTTCGGCGGGATGCTGGCGAAGGTGGCGGGGCTGCCGTCGCCGGCGGGATAGGGGTCAGGACGGGGCACGCTCGGTGACGCGGCGGAAGGGGAAGATACAGATGTCTGAGAATTCGATCGAAAAGACCCCAACTTTGGCTGTTTCGGTGCAAAAACCGGGTGAAATAAGTGCTGTGCAAAATTTTTTACGCTAAAAAGCAGGCTCGAACTCGCGTTTGCAAAGTGGCGGCGCCTATGCGAATCTGAATCGAGATTTCAAAATGGAAATTCCGGGTTACACCGCTCGAGGTGCTAGATGAGAAAGCCACCGGCAGTCTTTCTAGTCATCTTTTTAGCCATAGTCGCGATGGGTTTCTGGTCTTGCGGAGGCAGTAGCAGCAGCGGGCCGAACCCGGCCTTTACGGGAGATTGCACGCCATTGCCACTGGCTTCGTTGACGACGACCTACAGCGACAAGCTGAGCAAGTTCGTAACGGAGATGTGCTACAGAAAGCAGGGCTGGCAGCACGATATACAACCCCGCTGCGCCGAAGGCGCTCACGTCAACAACGTCTGGATTTGGTACTCGCCCCAGCTGTTCAAATGGTTGAACAATCGGGTAGGCCCACCGCCTGACGGCGCAATGATCGTAAAGGAAGAAGACATTTCGCATCCGACCGGGCCACCCGATGCCTGGAGCGTGATGGTGCGGAATTCAGAGCTGTGGTGGGACGGATGGTATTGGACGGTCGTGGGGAATGAAGGCGCCAGCAGCAGCACGACAGCACCGGCGCAAGCACCAGGAGCCTGCCCCGACACCGCGATGTTCCCGTTGAATGGCCCAGCGCTGGCCTGCTGGAACTGCCATTCATCGGCAATCTCGGGTTTTCCAGGGACCGGAACCTACTCGAGCACAGTCTATGTTGAGGGGTTTGGGAACCAGACCGGCGCTTTGTGCGGCAGCCAGGGATCGCAGGGATCGATGCCTGCGGATGCGATCCATGCAGGACTCGCACCGCATCGGGGCGTCGGAGCACTCGCAGCGCATGTCGCGCCATCGCAGGTCCCAGTCGCTCCGGACATCTCTGGATTCACGGGGCGGCTACCGAACTCGATATTCGCCAATGTGAGGCCGCTCGCGACCGCTGACATCCCATGCATGGTGCCAGAGTCGTCGGATGCGGTGCCAGCAGCACCCGCCGCGAGCCCTACGCAAGTCACTACTTCTTCGCAATTCCTTACTTCAGACACGTGCGGGGGATGCCACGAAGCGAACGACCTGGTGGCTTACCCAACCAACATGTTTTACACGGATCCCGCAACGTCGACCAAAATCAACATGTCGCAACGGGGCGAGTGGCGCTATTCGATGATGGGGCTGGCGGGGCGCGATCCGATCTTCTTCGCGCAGCTCAACAGCGAGGGAACCATACACAACAACATCCAGGGTCAGGCCAATCCGGCCGCGTTCATCCAGGATACGTGTTTGTCGTGCCATGGAGCGATGGGACAAAGGCAGTACCACATCGACAAAGGCAACGACCCGAGCGTTCTGTTCACCCGCGATATACTCCAGGATCCCACTTCCCCGTACGGAGCTTTGGGACGTGAAGGGATATCGTGCATGGTTTGCCATCAGATAGCGAACATTGGCCTGGACGATCCTTCGACCTTTACGGGGAAATTTAACCTTAACCCCCCCGGCCAGGTTTTTGGTCCCTATCCTTCAGCTAACGGCGATGTGAAGGTCGGCCACAGCGTAGTTCCGCGGCCGATGAAACAAGCGCTCGGAATAGAACCGATCTTCGGCGCCCAGATGACGCAATCGAATCTGTGCGAGTCCTGCCACACGATCGTGCTGCCGATCTACAACTCCAGCGGAACCCAGGTCGGTACCGATTTTGAGCAGACCACCTACTTCGAGTGGCTCAATAGCAGTTTCGCTCCGAGCGGCTCCTCTCCGCAGTCGTGCCAGGACTGCCACATGCCCACTACCTACAACGGCGTGCCGATGCAGTTCAAAATCGCCAGCATCGAGGACGACGGCTTTCCCCGGTACCCGACTGAGGGATCCACAGCTTACCCGGTTGGATCCACGACCTTGCCCGCAAACGAGATAACTGTCGAAGTGCGCAACCCGTACTCACGGCATACGCTCAACGGCATCAACCTATTCGCGCTGGAGATGTTCGATCAATTCCGGACTGACCTGGGACTATACGCGACCGATTCCTGGGAACCGGCTCCTCCCCCGCCACCCGCGCCACCGCCACTGCCCAGTCAAAAACTCGCGGTTCACGAAGGGGTCAACCTGGCGCAGAACGCTACCGCGCAGGTAACCGTTGGCACCCCGACAATGACCGGCGGAAATCTCCAGGCCGACGTTACGGTCACGAATCTCGCCGGCCACAATCTCCCTTCGGGCGTGAGCTTCCGCCGCGCGTTCCTGGATTTCCGGGTGCTCGACTCCAGCGGAAACGTGCTTTGGGAATCTGGCGGGACCGATGCTAACGGCGTGATCGTTGATACCGCCGGCAACCAACTGGTCACCGAATTCTACAGCCCGACCCAGCAGACCACTCAACCACACTTCTGGACCGGCAATCCGATTACGAGCGACGAACAGGTGCAGGTTTACGAGGAGATCATACGCGATCCCCAGGGGATGGTGACTACCAGTTTCCTGAGCCTTGACAACAAGGTTAAGGACAATCGAATTCAGGCCTTGGGCAGGTCTTCCAGCGGCCCCAATGCCGGTATCATCGCTCCAGTAGGGGTCGGAGCAGATCCCAACTATCGAAATGGTTGCGGCTGCAGCGTGGTGCGCTACCAGATACCGCTGACGCCGGCCCTCGCGAACGCGACCAATGTCCAGGCGACGTTGTATTACCAGACCATTCCGCCTTACTACCTGCGCCAGCGCTCGGAGGACGCCACCGGTCCGGATACGCAGAGACTGATC
>CAZDYZ010000018.1:0-27506 GCA_964509525.1 uncultured Acidobacteriaceae bacterium | reverse complement strand
CAACATCTTGGGCATAATCACCGCCTGCACGGAACTTCTTCGCTCTGACATCAATAACGAGCCGCTGCCGCTGGAACTCGTCGGCCACATCCGTGAGGCATGCAAGCGGGGCGCATCTCTTACCGGCCAATTGCTTGCCTTCAGCCGCAAACAACCTGTTCAATCCCGGGTGCTGGATCTAAGCCAGCGCGTCCACGACGTCTGTAAACTTCTGCGGCCGCTCATGGGCGACGACATCCATGTCGTTTTTCACCCCAAGTCGCAGGCCGCGTTGGTCGAAGCAGATCCCGGCCACCTCGATCAGATCGTGCTTAACCTTGCCGTAAACTCCCGGGACGCGATGCCACACGGCGGCAAGCTCGTCATCGAGATCACTACAGTTGACTTCGACGAAGCATTTGTTCGGCAACATCCGCCTATGGAGCCCGGCCGCTACGTAATGCTCGCTATAAGTGACAACGGATGCGGGATGGATACGGCCACGGTGTCCCGCATCTTCGAACCATTCTTCACCACCAAGGAGGTCGGAAAGGGAACCGGACTGGGGCTTGCAACCGTGTATGGGATCGTGCAGCAGAACCGAGGTCATATTTGGGTCTACAGTGAACCCGGGCAGGGGACGACCTTCAGGGTTTACCTGCCATGTGCAGACGACAAGGCGGGATTGGCGCGCGACAACGAAGAACAGGTGGCCTTTCCCCAAGGTGGAGGAACCACGATCTTGTTGGTCGAAGATGATGCGGTCATGCGCCGGCTCGCTAGGCAGATCCTCGAGGAACAGGGCTACATGGTGATCGAGGCGGAAGATGCGCACTCAGCCTTGGAGCGCACCGCCTCCCACCGCACTTCACTTGACCTCGTACTGACCGACGTGGTTATGCGTGGCATGAGCGGGCCTGAGCTGGCTTCCCGGTTCATGGATTTGCATCCCGAGGCAAAGTTCCTGTACATGTCAGGCTACACGGGCGAATTTGTCGTCAACCATGGATTAAGCGAAGGCATCCCTCTGTTGGAGAAGCCCTTTACACGCGCTGCTCTGCTGCGGGCGATCCAAACTACACTGCAAACAAGGTGATCCTTTTCTGGCCTGCAGGATCCGCGTGTGCGCGCATATTGATAAGCTGACTCGCGGTTTTCGACGGCATCTCTGACCGCTAACCACTGAGCCTGACCGAAACCACTAGCTCCATGTTAGTTCTGCTTGGTGATCAGTTTCCGCAACACGACTCGATCCGGGTTGAGTAGTTCACTGATACGGTTTGCATTCACGCTGGCAACGATGATCAGATCTGCCTCAGTGTTCACGCTGCTGAAAATGCCCAGCCGCTTCATCTTGAGTGCTTGGTGCTGGTTGTCATCGGTCGGGCTCAGGTAGTGCACCAGTCCGGTCTTATAACGATGGATGAGGAAGAGGTGCGCCAGCGTCATGAGCCGCTTCTTCTGCAACGACGGATTAAAAGTATTCATGTCGCGGATCGAGAGTAACTTGTGCCCGTGCCGATCGTGAACATCGGCAAAGATCACGTTGGCTACCTTGTCCGTTGAATCAGCGGAGATGCTCAATTCCAGGAAGTCGGAACCTGCGGCAACCGGACGCAACCGTGCGCGATAATGCGGCGGCAGGGTATTGTGCTCGGCCCAGATCTGGAGCCACTCTTCCAGCACCTTCGGCGGTACTTCGGTCTGCACCAGGTGCTGGTGCTGCGTCGATCCCTTCCCCATCGCCTTGGTGGTCGCGGTTCGTCCTGAAGCTGCCATCAGCGCTGCATCGAGCCGCGGACCGCCAACCAGGGTTTGCGGTGTTCGATAGGGCGATTCCAGTAGCCGAAACTTCCGCTGCAAGCGCGCCAGGGACAGCATGCCATCCTGCCTCAGTGCCGTAGCAAATTCCTCCGCGGCAAGGCCATCAATCTGGTGACCACCATAGGTGATGAAGTTGAAGACGAAGCCCAGCTTACCCAGTTCTTCGGGGAAGCATTTCATCTGCTCGTCCGTCATGCCCGTAGTGTCCCAGCTGAACGAAGGCGACAGGTTGTATGCCAGCATCTTGTCGGGGAATACCGCATGGATGGCATCAGCGAAGGCCTTGGCGTCATCGAGGTTGGCCGTTGCGGTCTCCATCCATAGAATGTCGGCGAAAGGTGCAGCCGCCAGCGATTTGGCTATGGCGTAATCAAGACTTCCCTGGACCTGGTAGTAGCCCTCAGGAGTCTTGGCTCGCTCGCAGTCCCACGCTGCATCGACGCCAAGCGATTGCGCTTTCTGGCGTACCTCGTACCAGGATGCATTTCGCGAGAAAGCTTGCCATTCACCTTGCGTCATATCGAGCGACTCTCCCTCGCTGCCACGGAATGCAAGGGCTTCTGCGACCGCTTGCTGATAGGTCTTAAGATCAGCCGCTTCCTGCCAAGCATCGAGGAATTTTGAGATAACTTGATCGAACACAGCGTCGACAGCTCCATCGGAGCCTTTCTTGAACTGCTTGACTTTCTCCTCCAGCAAAGGTAGCAATCCGGTTTGCTCGAGCCAGGAGTTCGCCGCAGCATATTCCTCTTCTGACATAGCGAACATCATGTGGCCCCTGATCTCATCGACGCCAGCCTCGTGAAACCTGCGATGAAGAGCTAGCAATACCGCCTTGTAACTCGGCACACCCAGGTTGGTCACCCCTAAGATGAACGGTTGATCGCGTTCGTCAGCGCAGCAATCGAGAAGGTTGGCAGCCTCAGCATCTGTGCGGGCCACGATGATGCCTGGCACTTGCATGACATCAAGTTGGAGGCGGGCGGCATTGAGGCGTTGAACTTGTTCGTTTTCCGCTACCAGCACCTTTCCGCCCTGGTGTCCGCACTTCTTTACTCCCGGCTTCTGGTCCTCTATGTGGTAGCCAGGCACGCCGGCCTCGACCAATCGGCGAATCAGGTTTCTTACGTGGGCGTCTCCGCCATGTCCAGTATCGGCGTCGGCGATGATAAAGGGTCGATAATCTATCTCAGGAGCGGCGGCGCGCTGTTCCGGCGTCATGCGCGAACGGGCAAAGTGCTGGTTCTTGTCGGCGGCCAGCAGGGCCCGAACGATTGTCTCAGCCTCGTCGGGCACTTGGCTGAGCGGGTAGCTCGCGAGATCGGCACCTGGATCTTCCGTGGTTCCGCCCTTAGCCGAGGTTGCCCAACCACCCAGATAGATGCCTTCGATGCCCAGCCGCTTGATGGTTACTGCTTGCCCGGGCGAGTAAGGGCCGAAGGTCGTGATGGACTTGCCGACCTCAAACAGCTCTCGCAAGCGGGAATAGAAACTCTCGGCAGCCTTTCGTGCTATCGGGTAGTCAGCTGCAATGGTTCCTCTCTGCTCGACAACCTGGCGGGGTGAATACAAACGTACAACCCCCTTGAACCGCGGACTGGCGAACCATTCACTCACTTCACGTACTCTCTCTTCAAATGAACTCATGGTTGGCTCCAACCGCGCGTTGTCGCGCGGTGCGTGAATTCCCAAATCTGCAATGAGCATGGTGTGTTCCTCCACAACGGGGCTGAAAGGGGCACGAGCTCTGTGCGATTCCGTGGAGCGCTGCCGCCAGCCCCCAATGTGACGGAAAGTGACGGCTGGCGCGGTGAGCGGGGTCACGCCGGGTTGTGACCTCCACGCGCAGGGGCCCCAGGTCTAAACGCAGTTCATCAAGAACCACAATCCTTCAAGATGGACCGTTGCTGGAGCTGCCTCGCTATACAACAGCTGACATCTGCACTCTGTTTTGAAGTGAACAAACTCGGGGCTTTTGGCGATGCGGCCCGCTAGCAGCTCGAATGGGAAAATCACAGCTACGCCATCCGTACCAGACACCGAGCAGTTCAAGCTATCTGCGTACACAAGCAATTTGTGTAACCCAACTCCTTCGTTCCATTACTGAGAGCGTCTCTGCTTAAGCTTTGCGCTTGGAGGTCCGCGGCGACTTAGCGTGCTGCGCGGTGAGACCTAGCGATTTCTTTTCCGCTTCCACCGCCCTCTCCATTGATTGCTGGATAGTTTTTGTAACTTCCTCTGCGACCCTTTTTGCCGACTCGCCGCCAGCTTTTGTCGTTTCGACCAGCAATGTAGTTTGCTTTACCATCTGGTCAATGACTTTCTTGTGTGCTTCCACATATTGCTCCAATGCCTGCTCCGCTAAGTCGAACACACCACCTACGGTTCTTGGTCCTGCCTGCGCCGCCTTCTTCATTGACTCGAGCGCCTTGGTGTTCAGGTGCACGGCGGCTTCCAGCGACTTCTTCTGCATATCGGCGGCTCGCTCTACGCCTTTGAGGAAAAGATCTGCGAACTCGGCGGGATAATCCATCTTCTCAGTCATTGGGCTCCTTTCGGCTGCACCGCATTCCTGGCGCAGCGTTATTACGAGGTTTGGAACTGCTGTAGCGATGATGTGCTTCACTTCTGGCGTTGCTACCAACGCCGCCCCGGCAGACCGCATTCTACCACCTTTCCCAAACACTCTTCGGCATGTCGGGCCTGGATGCGAGGTTGGACTCAACTCCTCTAAGTAAGACCAGTTGTTCGTCAAGCTAAGAAGTCTCCCGGGATGAACGCGGCGTGAGGACGGAGCATGACGACCAGTGCCGTCTTCGCACCCAGCTTGATCGATTCTCGAACCTGACACCTGTCCGGCAGGAGACCGGCTTTGCGAAATCGCCGACCATATAAGAGCCTCAAAACTGTGTCTGCCGCCCGGCACCGGAACCGGAAGAACGACCAAGGCTTTAATGGTCGCCTGGCAGCGAACTTGAGGCTGGCCTTCTACGCAAAGATGTCATATACATAATCGTGAGCTGCCAAGGTGCGTTCGTCCAAGGCTGCTGCTCGCACCCGCTTTAAGATTTCCTCACGCGTGAGATCAAAGATCGCCTCAAGAATCTGAGCGCGGTCCTGCGCATTCGCCTGTCCCACGACGAAAAGTACTCGCGCGCTGTGCTGGATGTAGCGGGGAGAAAGCAGCTGACGTTGCAAAAGTTCCATGATAACAGGTGCTTTGGAGCGGTCAAAGCGCCCAGGATCGCCCCGGCGGTCCAGTTCGGCGAAAAACGCCGATGTCCATTCGTCGTGGTAATGACAAACCTTCTCGAATAGCTCCCTGGTGAAGTGCGTCCCGGCTTTGACCTCATAGACGTTCACTCCCGGTACCACCCCGTCCTCGGTGAGCGCCGGCCCCTTGAGATAACCGTCCTTGGTGATGGCGGCCTGGCGATGGATGAGCGTCCATAGCCACGATACGTCGATCCGGTAGGTGGCGAGGTCATTCATAAAGCGCAGCTTAAGTTCGTAGTCATCGATCGCCGCCGCAAAGTTCCCATTAAGAATCTGGAAGCCGTAATTCGCCGCCATGTAGAACGCATGTTGGATGTGCTCAACCGTTATCTCACCCTTGGGCACGCTGTAGATGGCGTCCCAAAGTTCCTGTGTGAAGAGCTTCTCGGGCGTTTCCAGGGTCTCTCGCGTGATGATCCTTGGAATGATCTTGCCGTCCGCATTCAGCAAGCTGCGCGATTGCAGAAGCCGCCGCTCTTCATCCGTGAGACCGCTGTCGACTGTTCCCACCGGCTTGCCGTTCACCTCGACGGTTACTTGCGGCGCGTCAAGAATTGCCTGGAGCTGCGTCAGAGGAGCCCTCAAAGGAGCATTGCCGGCAGCCACGTAAGCCGGTTCGGGGCTGGCAACCCAACTTTGTCGATAGGCATCGTAGAGCCGTCCCTTCACGCGATGTCCACGTAGGTCTTCCAGGGTAGGCTGTTCGGCTGGGGATAGCGCTTTCTCGGGCACAAACATCAGGCCCAGGAGGCGCTCTCGGAGCTTGTCGATAACCATCGCGCGCAGGGCCAGTGGGTTGTACCTCGAGCGGCCGTAGGGATCGTTGGGTTGATAGATCATCACCGCCGCCATCCCACCAATGGGGGCCGCCTGACTGAGTTCACCTTTGCTCATGCCCGCCATGAGCATTATCTGCGCGTTATAGCGTTGATAGGCGATCATGTTGGGGGAGGCCATGCCGATTGACTGCGGATCAGGAAAGACACCACGCGGGTCGTCCTTATACATTTCGATCAGGCTACCCAAGTAGTCCCAGCGGCCAACATTTGTCCCTAGGAGGCGCCGCCGCAGGACCCAGGCGATCCCTGGCAAGAACCGGCCCGCGTTTCCTTCCTCATAAAGAACTTTGATCTTGATCGTTCCCAACCCGACGCCGATGAGGCCTTCCAACCGTGCCAGAAGCTTCTCCACAATAAGGGCTTCCCCAGGGGTTTGGAGCTTGGGGATGTAATAGTAGACGCCGGTACCGGCGCGTTGGAGTGACTCGTAATTGTTAAGGGCCCAAATGACAACCACGGGAATCAGAGCGGGAACTGGTTGACCTTCAACTCTAATGTGGTCGTAGCGAACATGGATGCCGGGAGGGCGACTGAAGCGGGTCGGCCATTGCGCCGGCGCAGTACTAATCTTATAGGCGCGCTTTTCGCCTTTCTTCACTACTTCGTAGGGTCGACTGGCCCAGCGGCCTTCGAAAACCTCTTTGGCATTCTGCATGGCCGCAAAAACTCCCACTGGCTGATTTGCAGGCGTGCCATCGGGCTGAAAATGGGGCGGTGAGGCGTCTTCGAAGTCCGGCATATTCATAGGGGCAGGACTATTCAATGCGTTGAAGGCCATGTCCAACGGATGCCAAGGTCCGGTAAGTTCTAAGCCTGGATTCGTTAACGGATGAGCGTCCGCAGGAACGGGTACCTCGTCGTTAAGCCGCCAGCGCCACTTGCCGTCTCGACCGAGGAAGTTATCAATCATGCCTTGAACAATGTCGCGATATGTCCAAGTCTGGCCGGTCACAGGATCTTCAAACCTGTCGTCCCAGCTCGGCCAGGCATATTTCCTGCTGACTGGCTCGGAGGACTGTAGTAGGGCCCGCCGTGCCGACAGGGCAGCAGCGATGTCCTGACTCAGCTCTTGCGTAAGTGTGGCAATTGTCTGTTCGACATTGACTTCCCGGCCGTTGATCAGCTTGGTCCCGAACAGCTCAGGGTACGTCCGGAGAATATCCTCACGAATCATGGCTTTTCTCCTCAGTTCTTACCTACGAACTCAGTAAGCAAGCAAGTGAAATAGAGCACCCGTAGCGGCCGGGCGTCAAGCCCAGACGCTGCCTGTGAAAGGCGAACGCCGCAGGTATGGGCACACCAGTTGCTGTTGGTATTCGATGATCTCAATCTCGCATTTGTAAGATTCGGCCCACGAAGTCCTACGCATTACTCAAGGAACCGTGGGTACAAAGCAGCCATATCCGAAAAGCTCCGATGGTCCTCAAGCTCTCAGTGTATATTGCAGGGGAATTCGAACGCGTCTCGCCGCGGAACCGCAGTGAAAAGGATCTGCAGGAGTATTGATGGAGTGTATTGCCGGGTTTGGCTGCAACCGCGCTATACTTCCGTCTTTCAGGTGCGCCATGACAACCTCAACCTCTCCACCAAAACGACCCCTCATTTTATGTATTGACGATGATGATGTCGCACTGCGTGTTCGTAAGCTGCTGCTTGGCACTGCCGGATACGATGTCCTTACAGCCTCCTCTGGCGAAGTCGGGCTGGAAATCTTCAGGCAGAATCCCGTCGACCTGGTGCTCGCCGACCATTTTCTCAGTGACAAGGTGGGCACAGAAATCGCCAAGGAGATGAAACAGATGAAACCACAGGTGCCAATTCTCATTGTGTCGGGAACCGCGGAAGAACCAAGCGGTCTTGAATTCGTCGACGGCTTTCTTCCCAAGAGCGAAACTCCCAGTGTGCTGCTCGACGCCTTGGTTCGGCTGTTGAAGGATTAGGTGCTCACGAATTTCCGACAGCCGGTTTGCACAAGCCGCAGCCTTTCCTCTTCAGAGTAAACTGGACATTCAAAAGGAATAGCGGCATTTTCGCGTGATTATTTTGCATGGGTATGCAACCTCCGGCGAACGGCCCAGGTTCGCTGCCTCCCCCCTGAGAATACTCCCCTGAACAGGAGACAAAGTTTGACACCCAACGCTGGCGAGAGGCGAAGGGACTTCTGAGGCAGTGACCTGCTTGTCTGTGCTTGGCTGCTCTCGACTGCGAAGGCGTCTTCGACGGCTGGGGTCCCTTCAGCCCGTCGTTCTGCGAACGGTCCAACTTGGGGGAGATCCTCAGCCTGTGAAAGACTTCTGGCTTAACAATTCTTCACGATGGAGCGACCAAATTTTGCATCTTAAGTTACTTGCTGCCCGGGAGCAAAGATTCAGTGGATGACCGCTTTCTTACAAAATGTAGTCGCTTAATATGGCAATCAGCAGCACCACGCGACACCTTCTGATGCTCTCAGTGTTTTGACCATAAGCAATTCCACTGATGCTTGACCTGCAAATGTTCCAGCAAGACTCTTCAGCGATCTCAGCAATACTGGCCCTGATGACTCTGATGTGCCTCGGGCTTCTGGCCTATTGCGGATTGCACCGCAAGCCGGCACGAATCACCGAACTGGCACGCAAGCGGCCGCAACTCTTGTCGGTAGGGGCAGGCATTGCCTTCGTTCTCGGCGTTCTGCAGCTTCACCAGTCATGGCAGAAAAACAATGATGCAGCAATCGCTGGAGGCTTTATGGAAGTAGCTAACCCTTCAACGTTTGCTGGAAGCGGGGGGGGACAAACGGGTGAAGCCCTCAGTAACCCGACCGCAGTGGCAACGTATCATAACGATAACGCACGGACTGGACAATACACCGATGAAACCGTACTCACCACGGACAATGTAAATGCAGCACACTTCGGGAAGCTCTATTCCTTTCCAGTGGATGGCTACGTGTACGCACAGCCCCTCTATATACCGCAGCTCCCGATCCCAGCCAGCGGCGTTCATAACGTTGTCGTTGTGGCAACCCAACACGACAGTGTTTATGCCTTCGATGCTGATTCCAGTTCGCCCACTCCGCTTTGGCGGGTCAACTTCCTGAATGCCGACGCTGGCGTTACTACTGTCGTTCCGGCCGACGTCAACGCTAGCGATATCGTTCCGGAGATTGGCATTACCGGCACGCCTGTAATCGACACCAGCAGCAACACGCTTTACGTGGTTGCGGCGACCAAGGAAAAGGGTGCCTTCTTTCACCGGCTTCATGCCCTGGATCTAGCTTCCGGCGCAGAAAAGTTCGGCGGACCCCGGACGATCCAGGCAACATATCCGGGGATGGCGAGAGAGAGTTCCGGTGGAATGCTCACTTTCGCCTCACGTTTCCAATTGCAACGAGCAGGGCTCCTGCTGTCCAAAGGCATGCTGTACGTTGCTTTCGCCTCTTACGGCGATCTTGGGCCCTATCATGGTTGGGTCTTCGCTTACGAAGCGACTACATTGAAGCAGGCAGCAAGTTGGGTCAGCACTCCCAACGGCTACCAAGGCGGCATCTGGATGAGCGGTTGCGGAATCGCAGCCGATGATCAGGGTAATCTATATCTTTCCACATCGAATGGCGAATTTGATGTGTTCGGCGCTTCACCGGGGTTGAACTTTGGCGACAGCATCGTCAAGCTAACTGCCGGTGCAAGCGGTTTGGCGGTGACGGATTTCTTCACGCCTTTTGACCAGCGGCTGATGGCCACGGAAGATCTGGACCTTGGATCAGCGGGCATCGTTTTGCTGCCTGATCAACCTAAGCCCTATCCCCACTTGGCGGTTACAGCCGACAAGAGAGGACATATATACGTTGTCAACCGTGACCGCTTGGGTGGCTACAATGTCGGCGGCCAACAGAATCCACAGCTCGTACAGGAAATCGTGGGGCAGCTCCGCGAGCAGTTGGGAACCCCAGCATATTGGAATGGCTACTTGTATTTTGGATCCGGAGTTAGTCCGTTTAAAGATTCGATACGTGCCTTCAAACTTCGCAATGGAAGGATTTCGAATTCATCGATCTCGCAAACCCAGGCAATCTACCAGTTGACGCGCAGCACCGTGAGCGTTTCAGCCAATGGCAACAGCAACGGCATCGTTTGGGTGGTCCAGACCGACGGATACTACAATCCAGGTCAGGCTGGACCGGCGGTTCTGCGCGCCTACGACGCAACGGATCTCGCGCACGAGCTGTATAACTCGAATCGGCACTTCGCGCGTGACAATCCGGGCCCGGCTTCGAAATTTACCGTACCCGCAATTGCTAACGGAAAGGTATTTGTAGGCACAGCTAACCAGCTCAGCGTGTACGGCTTGCTATCGCCGAGGACGGGAAATTAGCTGGGAGCGACCAAGCCCCTCCCACAGAACCTGATAGCTCCAAGCTGGTACAGCGCACCGGCCTGACCCCTGACGCCGGACCACGACCTACGACATTCCGAGCTCAGCCATTTGGTGACCACCGAAACCATCGCAAAGGTACCAAATTCCCATGGCCGTCACGACAAACTTGGGTCACAAAATTATTGTCGACGTTGGCACCATAGTGGTCTATCCTTTGCAAACATAACTTACGAGGAAGTGCCACTTTACAGCAGTGAAAACCGGGTTAGGCATCAAGGCGATTGCACCACCCGGGTCCCGTAGGGAGAGGTCACCCGCGCAAGAAGATACACTGAGATTTCCACGTTTCCCACAGTTTGCTAACAGCACTGATTAGCCATTTAATCAACCACTAAAGTTATAATTCTTGTGGATTATAATAGAGCACTAAAGCAACACACATGATAAGCACTAAAGTTTAAAATTGCAGGAAGGACGCTAGAAGGACATTCCCTGCCGCCCTACTTACAGATTTTACGACGCATAACAAGGGCGGAGGGCATGACTCACGCCAACGCGTTCGGGGTGTGGATACCACGGCCGAGTATGGCGAACGAACGTATGGGCGCACACCACTCACTACTCACATTGTGCGACTGCTACCCGTCGACCCGCGAATTAACCATTCTTTAGCGGAAGTCCTCCCAGAACTCCGAACAGTCGTGTTGTGGCTGGCGCAAGCAAAGATGTCGCGATGATCGACGATGGCCTCGTTCCTGGTCCGCGGTTCCAGGTGTGACAAGCTCATCGGGCTGAAATCCGTAACGGTCGCGACCATCAAGTGCCCGGTTACGGGTAGCAAGTATCGACCAGCTATGAAGCAAGCCACCCACTATGAGACCAGATAGCCAAACCAGTGAAAGTTGGACATAAGCAGCTTGGGATCCCGCCAAGCTGCATCCTGGACCTTCTGAGCGTAGCTTGTGCCACTCATCCCGGCATGTTTTACTAATCCGGCTTGTTCTGAGGAGGGAGTTTTGATTCGCAAGCTGACATTGATTTCGGCTGTGGCTATCGTGACTGCACCGAGCTGGGCGCAGACCCAAACTTCCGATAAGAGTTGGATCGCGGTCAGCAACGGTTATGCCAACCAGCTTCTTGAGGTCGTTTTCAAGCACCATCCCGAAGCAGGTTCGCAACAGGGATTGAGCCAGTTTGACACCAAGGTCTCACAGCCCACGTTAGCCGATGAAAACCAGGAGCGGCAAGAGACCGAGGGTGTGTTGGCCACTCTGAGGCGCGCGACGGGAGAAAAGCAGCAGCAAGAGGTCGCGGAAGATCTGCAGATCATGATTCGAAGGGTTAACCTCAACTTCAGGCGGCAGGACTTCCAGCGGGCGAACGAGGTGCCGTTCCTGAACGCGAGCCAGATCGTCTTCGCAGGGGTACAGATTCTACTCGATGAGCAGACTGCCTCCGAGCGCCGGCCTGCGGCAATCGTTCGCATCCGCAAGTACGCCGGGCTGGAGCCTGGCTGTACCGCGCTCACCGAAATCCTGAAACAGCGCGTTATCGAACAGATGACCAAGCCCGACGTGATCTATCCGGCGCGGGTTGAGATTGAAACAGAGATGGCCCGCAATTCGACTTATATCGAAGGAATTGCTGCACTGTTGCAGAAGTACAAACTGACGGGGTGGGAAGAACCCTTAGGCAAGCTGAAGTCGCAACTGGTAGATTACGACGCTTGGATCAGAGCGACGCTATTGCCCAAGGCGCGAAACGATTTTCGTCTCCCGGCACAGCATTATGCGCTCGACATGGAGAACTACGGCATCGACATTCCTCCCGAACAACTTGCCACTCTGGCGCATCAGGCGTTCCAGGAAATCCAGGGAGAAATGCAGACCATTGCCGCTAGCATTGCGAAAGCGCGTCATTTGCCCTCAAGCGACTATCGCGACGTCATACGCGAATTAAAGAAACAGCAACTGGTGGGCGACGCTATCCTGCCGTTCTACCAGGAACGGCTGAAGCAGATCGAGGGCATCATTGTCGAGCATCAGATCGTCTCACTGCCGGCACGTCCGGCACGCATCCGCATCGCTACCCCAGCGGAGACGGCACAGCAGCCTGCGCCGCACATGGTGCCGCCGCCGTTCATCCACAACACCGGGCAAAAGGGAGAATTCGTTTTGCCACTAAACATTCCCGCTGGACCGGGCCAGACGGCGAGCCAAAAATATGATGATTTTACGTACGATGCTGCAGCCTGGACGCTGACGGCACACGAGGCTCGGCCGGGGCATGAATTGCAGTTTGACTCCATGCTGGAGCACGGAGTTTCCCTGGCCCGCGTCCGCTATGCCTTCAATAGCACCAACGTCGAGGGCTGGGGCCTGTATGCGGAGTATCTCATCAAACCGTATATGCCACCGGAAGGACAATTGGTCTCGCTGGCTCTTAGGTTGCAACGAGCGGCACGCGCTTTTCTGGACCCGGAGTTACAAGCAGGAAAGAGCACGCCGGCTGACGCCTTCCGGGTACTGGAGCAGGACGTGGTGCTGTCGCATGCTTTTGCCCAGGAAGAGGTCGAGCGGTTCACGTATCGTGCGCCCGGCCAGGCCAACAGCTATTTCTATGGCTATACCCGGTTGATCGAGTTGCGCAAGGAAACGGAGAACACGCTGGGGCCCAGGTTCAACCAGAAAAGCTTTCATGACTTCATTCTGGCGCAGGGCTTGTTGCCTCCGGATATGATGCGCAGAGCAGTGACGGAAAGGTTCGTGCCGGAGCAGCAAAAGTAACGAGCCACCTTTCACTCACTTGTCCGAGGTTGGCACGCTGTGCTTGTGAGTGCGAAGCTTGCCGAGGTTAGTAGCCTCCAAAACAACGGAGATCATTCCGTGGCCTGAGGTGGGACATGCTCGCGCTATCATGTTCTTTATGACACATCAACATTCCCATCGGTTTCTGCAAGTGGTCAGCGACGCCAAGAAACACATCCGGGAAGTTAGCGTCGAGAATGTGAGACGCAAACTTGACCACGGAGAGGAGTTTCTTCTCATTGATGTGCGAGAAGACAACGAATGGTCGGTTGACCATTTACCGAAGGCGATTCATCTGGGAAAGGGCGTCATCGAACGTGATATCGAGAAGCGAGTACCAGAGCTGAACGCGCCAATCATTCTGTACTGTGGCGGTGGATTCCGTTCGGCCCTCGCTACCGAAAGTCTGCAGCGAATGGGATACACGAACGTGGCTTCCATGGACGGTGGCATCCGCGGCTGGCGGGAGAAGGGTTATCCACTTACGAGCGAAAGCGTAAAGTGAGCGAAGGCACACAACCGCAAAGGATGTATTCACCTGCTGGCACTAAAGGGTCGCGACTTGCTTCTCGGGGACGAAGCAGGCAGATGTGATGCTCTCGCTTCCTGCTACGCGCTGGCAATAGGCGCATCGAACCGGCATGCCCCCAAGGTAGGGATAACGGTTCGTGCATCCAACGTCCGGTGTCCCCTCTCAAGAAGAGTTAGAGGTCTCCCTCCGTAAGACAGGATCCGTATCCGTTCGCTTGGAGCCAGTGATAGAGGTGCACTTGGTACAAGTAAGAGGCGATAAGCTCCTCTCCAAGTTGATGGGTTTCGGTGCAAAGGAAAGGCACGTGTAATCCCACTAGCACGGCCAGCAGCGACTGCGTAATCTGGTTGGGGTTGGCGGCTGCATGGGGATAAGGAGACTTGATCTGGCTCAAAGCTGCCGTGATTACCAGCAATCGGTAAGGATAGCTCGCCATCTGCCGTAGCCGGTTCACGAATACTTTTCTTTGTGTTGTGAGTGAGCGCACCAAATCTGTCAAGTCCTTCTTTTCCACGACACAGATCTCTTCCAATCCGGCAATCGAGTAGTCGCCCAGTTTCAGAGCTCGCCGTTCGATTCCGCTCAGCCATCCCTGCAAGCGGGAGAAATCAAACGGGTTCTGCTCACGCGTATCCACCACCAGTACCGGGCGGGGTGTCTTCAACTGTGTCCCTCCCCGGTCGGCTAAGACCGGAATGGCTGGAGGTGGTACAGGATTGGCATTAAGGAACCAGTCCAGCGGCGAGGTAACTAGAGTTTTGCGTCTGTTCATGGTTGTCGACCGGACTGCAACTGCTCAAATCGATACAAAGGTCACAAAGACTTATCGCCACTCCCAGAAGTATCGAACACGAGATGCATTAAACTGCGAGCCCGGCACGAATCTGCTGTGCGATGTCTGCCACCGGGAGGCCCGCGTCAACCGTCAGGATATCAGTCGGCTCTTCAAGCGTCTCGAATTGGCTACGCAACAGGTGAGGATTCATGTAGTGGCCCTGGCGCGACAGCAAGCGCTGGGTAATCAGATCCATATTGCCCCGCAAGTACACCAGCTTTACCCGGGGGTCAACCCGCAAGAATTTGCGATAAGAAGCCTTCAGTGCCGAGCAGGCCAACACCACACTTTCGCCTGATGCAAGGCACCTCCTGATGAAATCCTGCAAAGATTGAAGCCATGGAAGACGGTCTTCGTCGGTTAGAGGAATTCCCGAGTGCATTTTGGCGATATTTGCGGGGGAATGAAAGTCGTCACCGTCGGCGAAGCGCCACTGCAGCTCCTCCGCCAGAGCGCGTCCCACCGTGGTCTTGCCAACACCAGCGACTCCCATCAGAACGATGATCATTCCAGTGTGTCCGACGGCAAGGATTGTGAAGCCATATCCAGGTCGTCCAGTCCTGGCCTTTCACTCGTCCCGAATGAAGTTCCCTCCTCATACGAGACCTCTAGGATCGGAGGGACTGGATAACGACAAGCGACAACAAAACGAAGCATTCCTTAGTGCATGAGTATCACACAGCTGTTGCGATACAATTCCGTAGCCTTGGGCGCAGCACGGGATGCATAAAATTGCGTCAGCTCACCTTAATAGTAAGGCTTCTACCTTTCTGTAACGGTCTCTTCTGGATAGGCAAAGCTGAACACGGAATCTCATACAATGCTGATTCAAGATCATGCTGCGCTGATGCGTGGGAGGTGAGGGAGTGTCAAGCCAGGAATTTCAGGCTGGCCGCCGACCCCTGCAGTTCACGGCGAACTGTTTAGTGCTGCTGACTGCGGTGGCCTCGTGGGCTACACAGGAAGCTATCATTTGGAACCAGCCGTTACCGCCATCGACGGTTTCTGAGATCAGACTTGAGTTTCGGACCCTGCGTGGATCTGTTGACACCTTGCGAGTTCATGGCATCACTCGGAACGGAGTTCCGGTCCCATCCACCTTGTTGGTAGTTCGGGAGCTGAGTCCAGGCATCCACGAGATCACCAGCCCGACGTCGGAAGTCGCAGACTGGGAACTTAGTGTTCTGGACACCAGTCCGGTGTTCGGATTTGGTGAACGCTTTAATGCGCTCAACCAGCAAGGCAACATTCTGAAGAACGTAGTCCGGGATATCCCTTTTGCCAAAGGTTCGAGTAGCTACGCGCCGATCCCCTTCTTCATGAGTCTGCGCGGCTACGGACTGTGGCTGGACACTTATTCCGAAGCGATCTTTGATCTGAATGTGACCAGCCGCCCCGACATCGTTATCCGGTTCGCGGGGGATCACCTTCGAATGGTTTTCTTTGAAGGGCCACAGTTTGCGACGATTCTACAGCGGTTTACCGGACTCACTGCTCGCCCGAGACTGCCGCCGTACTGGGCATTCGCACCTTGGAAGAGCCGCAATTGGCATCCTGATGTGGCCGCCGTGTATGAAGATATTGACAAGTACAGAACATTGGGTTTGCCGGCATCGGTACTGGTCCTCGACAGCCCTTGGGCAACAAACTACAACACGTTCGAGATCAACCAACAACAATTTATCGATCCCGTCGCCATGATAGCCAGGATCAAAAGCCTGGGATTCAAATTGTGCCTCTGGCTCACTCCGATGGTGAACATCTCGACTGCGACGCCATCCGAGCCTGAACTGGTCGGCAAGATTCCCCTGGGGCCTGCGACAAACTTTGAGGCTGGTGAAAAGGGCAGTTTCTTCTTAAAGGCCAGCTCTGGCGACATTTACTTGACGGATTGGTGGAAAGGTAGAGGAGCGATGGTTGACTTCACTAATCCCGTAGCCCGCAAGTGGTGGCAGCAGCAAGTTCGCAAAGCTGTGCAACTGGGGGCGAGCGCATTCAAGGATGACGATGGCGAGGGGAATTTTCTGGACGATGCGCGTTTCTTCAGCGGCGAGGACTCTCGCCTGATGCGCAACCGCTATGCCGTGCTCTACAACCAGACCATGCAGCAGGTGATCGATACAGATCTACAGGGCGACGGCGTTTTGTTGTATCGAAGCGGAAGCGTGGGCAGTGTAAATTTGCCGTTGCTTTGGGCTGGAGACAACGAAGCTAATTTCAGCAACGACAATGGACTGCCGGGAGTTGTGCTGGCGGGGCTGAACGCAGGGTTGTCTGGCATATCGATGTGGACGCATGATCTGGGTGGCTACATCAAGTCACAGAGCACTGCCCCGGATCCCGTGCTGTTCGTACGCTGGACGGAATTCGCTGCGTTTTCGCCAGTAATGCAGCTGCACTCAGGCGTCAACCTGGGGCCATGGGATTACGGCGCCCAAGCTCTGGACATATTCCGGCAATACTCTTGCCTCCACATGAGCCTATTTCCGTATCGTTACGCTGCGGCTCAGGAGAGCACTCATACGGGCATGCCGATCATGCGCGCACTGGTTCTCCTGCATCAGGACGACCGTCAGGCTTTGCAGACGATTGACGAGTATTACTTCGGGCCTGATTTCTTGGTTGCGCCACTTCTGTCGCCCGCTACCCAGCGCAGTGTCTACCTGCCCGCAGGCGACTGGATCAATTACTGGAACGGAGAGCGACTTCATGGTCAGCAAACCATCGTCGTGGATGCCTCCCTTGATCGGCTGCCCTTGTTTGTGCGCAGCGGATCCGTAATTCCAAAGATCCCCAACGATGTGATGACTCTCGTCCCCAAGGATCCTTCTCAGTTGTCAACTGTTCAACATTTGGACGACAGGCGCGAATATGAAATCTATCCTGGACCACATTTCAGCCTCACGGATTTTGAGGGAAGAGTCTTGTCTTTCAGCGCTGGTCCGAGTAACTCAGTCAGGATCCAAGGTCCGGACGCCAAGGTAACCCTGATCTGGCGTTTCGAAGTACCCTCGTCCGTCACGATGAATGGCGAGGTACTCGAATTGCTAGGACGGCCGGACGGTGCGTCGGTGACAGTGTCTCATCACGACACGACATCCGTTGTCTGGCACTAGGGACGATCCGGTACGGCCTCGGATACTCGTGGGTGACTGAATTGCATCCGTTCAGAAGAAGCATGCGCATTCGGCTGACTTCACGGAAGCCTCGCGCTATCGCGCAAGGGCAATTTGAGGTAGCGCTTCGCGTTTGCATAGCATATGTCGCGTATCAACCTTCCCAGAAGCTGCTTATCATTGGGCAGTTCGCCACGCAGGACGTCTTGGCCAACGATCTCGCACAGCACGCGACGAAAATACTCGTGCCGGGATACGACAGGAATGACCGCGAATCGGTTACACGTACTGGCGGGATCATCCATACCCCGATTAGCTACGCTAGGTCCAGCGAAACCAACGTAGGGCCAGGAAGAAAGACAACCCACCCCAGATGGCTAGGATGATGATTCTCGCGGCTTGCGAGCTCATCGTCGCGCCTTGCAGGATAATGGCGCGCAGGGCATCGTTGAGTGCAGTCAGGGGCAAAGCTTTGATCGTCGGCTGCACGATCTGTGGAAAGCGTTCGTAGGAGAAAAACACCCCGGAGAAGATCCACATCGGCATCATCACCAAGTTGATAAGCCCGCTCACGCTCTCGATCTTTTGTGCGCGGCTCGCAGTCAGCAGTCCGATGGCGCCAAAGGAGACCGCACCGAGCGCTCCCACGAGGAGAACCGCGAGCAGCGAACCTTCGAGTCGCATATGAAAAACCAGCACTCCGAACCCTAGCAACAACCCCACCTCGATTAACATGAGCACGAGGCGGCTGCTGCCCAACGCGAGTAGAAAGTCGGTACGACGCATCGGCGACGCAACGAATCGCTTCAGCAATTTGCGCTGTCGCATGTCCACCACAGCAAACCCGATGCCCCACATGCCCGAGTTCATCAAGTTCATGCCAAGCAATCCCGGAACCAGGAAGTCAATGTAGCGTGCCCCCGGCTCGCTCGACTCCGTCGTCTCCGTCTTTAGCGGGCTGCTGCGGCCGAGCGCTGTCTGTAGTGCATCGTCCACCTGCCTACGAGCTAACCCACTCTCGGGACGAGCCGGATCATAACGATAATGCAGTCCTTTATCATCCAAGGTAACGACCAGGGCATACGCACCCAGGCGAAAGCGGTCGAAGGCAGTAGCTACCTCCAATACGTCAGCATGGATGGCCGTCTTTTCAGGGGAATGCTGTAACAGGTCGATGACTTGTTGGGCATTTGAATTGGCAACGACAGCGATCGTGGTTACATCGGCAGGTTTATTACGAAACGCGATACCGAGTCCCAAGGCCAGAAGCAAAGGGAAAACAAATACCCAGAAAATGACCTCCGGCTCCCGCCAGAGTTCTTTCATGCGCGCTCCAAGCAGGTGCCGGTATCCCGCCCAGCGTCCGTTGGTGATGGTTTCAGGCTCGGCAATCCCTGTTGTGGGTCGCGTTTCATGATGAGCCATCATTCCTCCCGAAGATGACGGCCGGTGAGTTGCACAAACACATCCTCAAGACTTGCCTGGCGCGTCGTGAGGTGAACCAGACGCGCTCCCCTCTGCTGCACAAGGGAAAGCAGCGCAGGTATAGTCTTGTGGGGCTCTTCAACCTGCAAGGAGAATCGTCGATCTTCAATTCTTACTGATTGCACACCGGGAACCCGACTCCACAAACCATGACCGTCGTCATCCAGGGTGTCGCCAAGGGCAAATTCAACTACGTGGTGCCCACTTAGACGTGCAATCAATTCAGACGGAGTGCCGGCAGCAATGATCTCTCCGTGATCAATGATGGCCAGCCGGTCGCATAGCCGCTCCGCCTCGTCCATGTAATGCGTCGTCAGCAGCACAGTCCCTCTGCGTTGCTGAAACTGACGGACAATATCCCATAATTGACGGCGACTTTGCGGATCCAATCCCGTGGTCGGCTCATCGAGGAAAAGGGTTCTTGGGTTGCCCACCAGTGCAGTCGCAACCGCCAAGCGCTGTTTCTGTCCTCCCGAGAGTTTGCCCACCAGCGCATCAGCCTTCTCCACCAGAGATAGTTCGTCGAGGATATCCTCAACTGAGCTCGGCCGATGATAGAAGCTGGCAAATAGTTGTAGCGTTTCGCGTACTGTTAATTTCTCAGATAGCCGGGTTTCCTGGAGAGAGATCCCAATCCATTCTCGCAACTCCTGTTCATGAGCCTGCCACGTCATGCCGAGTATCTCGATCTCGCCTGAGGTAGGCGCCAGCAAACCTTCCAGGATTTCGATGGTCGTAGTCTTGCCGGCTCCATTCGGGCCCAACAGACCAAAACATTCGCCAGCTTGCACAGCCATGTCAAGGCCGCGAACGGCTTCGACTTTCCCGTCGTAGGTCTTCCTCAGTCCGCGGCAGCTGATTGCAGTCTCCATATCTGGGCAATGATATGGTACAGTGCTCCTGCTCTACGAGAGGTACGAGCTTCGGCTAGATGATTTGGCGTCGGCGCACCACCCTGATTCAACCAACCCACCACCCTGCCGCTGCAATCTCTTAATGCCAGGTGGCCTTCCTTTCTGGTCAGTCTGCTGAGCCTGAATGCGTTACCAGGGGAGGTACTTTTCCATCAGTGCTCCTGAGCAAGCACAGGGTTGCTCGGGCACAACGACCAAGCCGGTCACAGCTGTGATTATTTTGAAACAATCAGTTCACAACCGCTAGGCAGAGGTTCCGGTTCGGAGCCTGACAAAGCGGGCCGTTGGCCGCTATCAGAAACGTGCTTTCTGATCTATGGTCTCGCGCCTGGCGAGAATCGTCCGTTTTCTCTTTTGACGGCGGCCAGAATCGAAAGTCATCTGCGAACCGTCGTCATGGGGATACAAGCGGTTCCAGAAACGCTAAGGAACTGCGACTGGATCCACGACGACAGCGGGAACCAACGCTGGCAAGACGTCCAAGTCCATTCTGAGATGATGGGTTGTTTCTAGACAGCTCTCTCCTGATTTGTCGATGACCGGTTCGATTTACTCATTGGTGTTCACCGAGAGGCAGACTACCAAGTCTGCCGAGGTATAGGTACAGAACACACTGCCGTATGTTTTCGGTGAAAGCATTCAACGATAGAAATCAGGAAGGTATGTTTTGTTTCTTGGGCGCCCGGATTGGGTAGAGGCTGATCGTCAGTACAGACTCGGATTGTGGAACGGGGAACGGTTTGAGCAAGCTTCAGAACTCGTGGGAGGGCGAGGACAACAGCCACACCTTTGGCAGCACACTTGGTCAATTTGGATCTGTCGAAACCAGAAGAGAGGCATCATGAAAGAGCAGCTGGAAGCACTTATCGTTCAGATGTACAACAGTGGAATTCGGTACTCTGAATCTGTACGCGAGTTCAAGAAGAGCTTCATTCTAACGGCGCTGCGGGAAAACAAGGGTAACCGGTGCAAGGCCGCGCGCCAGCTCGGAATGCACCGCAACACCCTCAGTCGCGCCATCATTGAACTCGAGGTTGACGTCAAGAGACTGCGGGCTGCACGCGACGTGCGCACTCTGATCTTGACTGCTCCGGCTGGCCGGATATCGCGGATTGACCCGGCGCGTCCAAACGGCGGGCAACGCGGCGAGCTTAGACAATTTCAAGATACTTGCAGCATCGAAGAGCACTTTGGGTCGGATCGTGAGGTTTCATTTGCGGAACAACAAATCTCCCGACCTTACCGTCGATAGAAGAACGGTCGCCGAATTTCGGATAGCGAAAACGTGGTCAGGCTAATTAGCTAATTAAAGGAGAACACAGGAACTTATTTGTGCAAATCGGGTTTCAACGCCCGTAGTAAAATTGACACTCGATTTGCAATGAAGTCGCTGTGACGCACCTGCTATGAAGTCGTCGAGGGGCGTCACGCACTGCGGGCATTCCACACGTGGTGGCGTTAATCATGCAACGAGGGTCTAGGAGCGTTCGATGATGAAGAAGAAATTTGTGCACGCCGCTGTAATCTTGGCGGTGTTGGCGGGCTGTACCGCGGTTTACGCGCAGATGGGTACGGGTCAGGGCGGTGGCCAGTGGGGTCACGGCCAAGGGCAGCCCATGACCGTAGATCAGCGGCTGCAGCGCATGACACAACAGTTGAACCTGAGCGATGCACAGCAGCAGCAGATCAAGCCTATCTTAGAGAACGAAATGAAGCAGATGCAGGGCTTGCATGCCGACTCCTCACTGTCTCAGCAAGACCGCATGAGCAAGATGCAGCAGATTCGGCAGGATACCGCAAGCCAGATCAAACCGATCTTGAACTCCGATCAGCAACAAAAGTACGAGCAGATGATGAGCCACCAGGGTCGCGGCCACGGTGGACCGGGTCAGGGGCAAGGGCAAGCTCCGCCGCCTCAGTAGTTTGAGGTATATGTGACGTCCGACCGGTAGCGGTTTTGATTGTCTAATCCGGGAGGCGGCTGGAGGTGCATCAGGCTAGGTGTCGCGCGCAGGGTCCCAACAGCCGTGTGCGCGACTTCTCGATTTTGTTTCCATCCTAAAAAGAGAAAACGAGTGATACGCCGCAGTGTATCTGGCATTGCCGTGCTGTTGTTATTCCCGCTCGTCGCCCTTGGACAACACGGAGGTCGGCACGGCTCTACTGGAACCGGTGGTGGAACAACTGTGCCATCAGAAGATCAAGACTTGGCAACTTTCAAGCATGCCATCGCTGTACAAGCAACTGAGGAGCAGATTGCGCAATTTCGTCTCATGCTCAAGAGCACGGAAGTTGCACGGCAGCAGGCGCGCGATCTTCAGCACCTCGACTCGACTGTAAGTAACGCGGAGGGTTTGCCCAGCAAGGCGGCTCGCTTAGAGGATTCGGTGGAGGAGGCCCAGAGCGCGAATCAAACCTTTCGGCAGTCGCTTTCCGATTCACAGGAAAACGGATTGAAGAATCTGACCAAGAAGGTCACCAAGTCGGCCGCTGCGGTCGGCAAGAACGCTAAGGCCATCTCCCGGCAACTGGAGCATGGGACAGTTGACTCGGGGCGCCTGATCAGCGCTGCGGGAAGCCTGGAAAAATCACTTGCTGCGCTTCAGTCCGACCAGGTCAATCTTGGAAAGGAGATGGGCATCCAGGCGCATTGAACCTGGTTTCTGACCAGCAGACATTGGCGCGACCTGCCCATTTGATCGCATAGGTGCTACTGCGGTCTTAACGGCGCAAAACCGGTAATGCTCGCCTAGCAAGGGGACGCTGAAACACGGAGGCCGGCGTCAACTCTTCACCTAACCGCTTCTTCAACTAACCGCTACAGAATCTGCACTCCCCATCATCACTGGAGCAGGGCGGTCGTTCTTGGGCTACAGTTGGCTGTTCGAGACGACCTGCGAGGCGTTCTGCACGACGCGAATCCTTGGCGGTCCTAGGTGCTGTCTTAATGGTTCTTTCTAACGGAACTACTCAGCGGGTTTTTGTGAATATATGTTTTGGGTAGAGAAGTAGACTTGAAATCTAGACGCGGCTGACAGACCCGCGAAGAAGGATGCTGAACTGGGGGGACTATTTCACTAGAAGTACGTCGCTAACACCTGGAAAACGGTCATGCCGCTGTTTGTCATCTCGTTCCCGGTTGGGGAGAAGTCTGTTCTGAACAAAAGCCTTGCACTTCTTTGGGCTGCGACCACCATCTTGGTCAGTTGCTGTTTTTCCTGGAGCCAGACACCGGCTCCAACTCAGGTGCGGACCCTTCAAGGGGTAGTGAAGTCAGGCAATACGCCCGTTCCTGGTGCAACAGTAAGCGCGCACAATCGCGGCAGTGGTCAAACCGTCGTTAGCTGGACGCAGCCCGATGGCAGCTACAAACTCATGCTGCCCGGCGATGGCGAATATGTCGTGCGGGCTCAGATGACAGCGTTCGCGACAGCCGAGTCGCACGTGATAGTTGGCCCCTCTAACCAAAACCCCCGCGTTAATCTTGAGGTTGTCCTTCTCTCGCGCTCTGAGTCGACTCCGGGCAACGTGCAAGGAAGGACGGCAGGCAGAGGGATGGGCAACCGGGGATTTCAGGCTTTATCGGTGTTGCAAGGTGAGGCGGGGGGAGACCAAGGCGCGAACGGCAGCGATGCCGTCTCTCCCGCCGGCATGCCGGTTCCGGGTGTGCCGCCAACCATCGCAACAGAGTCGGTCGCAGTTTCCGGTTCCAATACGCCGAGCTTCGCCGGAATGAGCGCGGACGAGTTGCGCTCTCGTTTCCAGCAGGATAGCCAACTGGGAGGCATCTCCAGTGCAGCGGGCGGAGCGATGGGTGGGGGATTCGGCGGGCCAGGAGGCCGCGGTGGCGGCGGTGGTGGCGGAGGAAGAATTGGGGGACGCGGCTACAACATAAACCAGCCACACGGCACGATTTACTATTCGGCCAATGATGCCGCACTGAACGCGGCACCGTTTTCGCTCACCGGCGCGCCGAGCACCAACCCTGCCTATCTGCAGCAACGCTTTGGAGGGGCTATTGGTGGGCCGCTCATTATTCCCCACATTTACCACGGCGGCAGTAGGACTTTCTTCTTTCTGCATTACAACGGCACGCTGGGCAACACGCCGTACAGCTACTATTCAACTGTCCCGACTTTGCTGGAGCGCAGTGGCAATTTCTCGCAGACCGTAGTGGACGGGAAGCCGGTAGAGATCTACGATCCGGCAACCGGACTTCCGTTCCCTAACGCCACGATTCCGCAGAACATGGTCAATTCCGCGTCGCAGGGCTTACTCGCCTACATCCCCTTGCCCAACCTGCCGGGACAGTTCCAGAATTTTCGTTTGGTTACAGCAGCAAAGAGTGACAGCAACGACTTCAATGTTCGGCTGAATCAGGCGCTAGGCAGCGCATCCGCCAGCTCCGGGCGCGGCCGCAGTCGCGGCCCTCAGAACAATCTGAACATCGGGTTTCACTATCACGAGTCGGACCAGACCCTAACCAACCCTTATCCTAGTGTTGGCGGAACAACCATTATTCATGGCTACGATGTCCCGGTCGGCTACGTCCGTAGCTTCGGTCGCCTCATCAATAATTTTCGTGTTGATTACAACCGCAGCACCATCCAGACCAACAATCTGTACGCCTACACCACGGACATCACTGGCCTTCTGGGAATCACCGGGGTTTCTCAGAGCCCGTTCAATTGGGGGCTGCCCAATCTTTCCTTTACCAACTTTGGAAGCATTCAGGACATCAACCCGGTGAACGATCGCAATCAGACGCTCACCTTCGCCGATCAGATGATTTACACTCACCACAAGCACACCTGGCGTTGGGGCGGAGATTTCCGGCGTTTGGAGATCAATACCGAGACCTCCAGCAACCCCCGGGGCACCTTCATCTTTACCGGGATCAACACTTCCCAGTTCATCAACGGCTCCCCGGTCGCAGGGACAGGTTACGATTTCGCCGACTTCTTACTGGGTCTGGCGCAGCAAACCTCCGTGCAGTACGGTAACAGTTCCGCTGGCTATCACTTCCGGGGAAATTCCTGGGACCTCTACGCGCAGGACGAATGGCGGTTTCGCAGCAACCTGACCTTCAACATTGGTCTGCGATATGAGTATGTCTCGCCTTTCAGCGAGATCAACAATCGCATGGTGAACCTGAATATTGCACCTGGGTTCACCGCTGTTGCTCCGGTACTGCCTGGACAGGTGGGACCGCTCACCGGAACGGTTTATCCGATTACACTGGTAAATCCCAACCATCTTGACTTTGCCCCGCGCATCGGGATCGCGTGGAAAGCTTTGAAGAATACCGTAGTGCGGGCCGGTTACGGCATCAACTACAACACCACGGCTTACCCGAACATCGCGCAGGACATGGCATTCCAACCGCCATTTTCGGTCACCCAGACCAATGTAGAGTCGCAAACCACGCGCTTGACGCTGCAAAACGGATTTCCGCCGCCGCCGCCCAATACAGTCACCAACAATTACGCGATCAATGTGAATTATCCGCTGGGTTACGTGCAAATATGGAACCTCGACATCCAGCAGACGATCACCCCGACGCTGCTGCTGAACCTGGATTACACCGGTACCAAGGGAACGCACCTCGACTTGCTGGACGCGCCCAATCGCACGCCCGTAGGGCTGCGCATTCCGACTGTCCCGGCTTTTTATTATGAGGATTCTGTGGCGGACTCCAATGCGAATGCAGGCACGATTCGGTTACGCAAGCGCTTGGCTCACGGCATATCCGTGGGCGGGACCTACACCTGGTCCAAATCATTGGATGACGCCTCCACCATCGGCGCGGGATCAGCCTTGGTTAACCCGAACGGCACGATAACAGGTCAGACCCAGGTGGCACAGAATCCCTTCAATCTGAAGGCAGAGTACGGACTGTCCAGCTTTAACCAGGCACAAAAGTTTACTGGCGATTATTTATGGGAACTGCCTTTTGGTCATGAG
The DNA here is from genome assembly GCA_964509525.1 of uncultured Acidobacteriaceae bacterium. GTDB lineage: Bacteria > Acidobacteriota > Terriglobia > Terriglobales > Acidobacteriaceae > Bog-257. The sequence goes on along the minus strand of CAZDYZ010000018.1, from coordinate 1,579 downwards.
AAGCGCTGGCTAACCAGCCCAGGTGTCGCCCGCGACGTGCTGGGTGATTGGCAATGGAGCGGTGACTGGACGATCGGCTCGGGACTTCCCTTCACGCCCCGCATAGTGGGTTCGTTTACTAACGTGAACGGCGGCGTAAACGGAACTTTGCGGCCCAATGTCACGGGTGAGCCGGTCACCCTGCCGAACCCCAGTATCGCCGAGTGGTTCAACACTGCTGCCTTCATCATGCCACCGCTAGGACAGTATGGCGACGCACGCCGTAACAGTATCATAGGCCCTGGCGAGGTAATCTTTGATATGGCAATGACCAAGGTCTTTCCCCTGAGAGAATCGCGCATGTTTGAAGTGCGCGTGTCGGCCACAAACGTTTTCAACCATCCGGTGTACACCAGCATCGACACCGTTGTGAACTCGCCTACATTTGGGCGAGTGATAACCGTGGGCGCCATGCGCTCCGTGCTGATGACGGCTAGATTCAGGTTCTAGAAAGTGTATGTTGTGCGGTCTTAAATCTATACGGCAAAAGCTGATGGCTCTGATCGTCATCGGCGCATTACAGGCTCCCGATCTGGCACTGTCGCAGCAGGCGGGTTATACCTTTAAAGCACAATCTGAACTGGTGCTGGTGGATGTTTCCGTCCGAGACAGGAGTGGAAATCTGATTCGCGACTTGAAGGCGGAAGACTTCACTATTCTCGAGGACAACAAGCCCCAAAAGGTGGCTACCTTCGACACCGAAAACATGGAGAACACACCTGTTCTGCCAAACCAGCAGGTGAACCTGTTGAGCTCCACGCCGAAGAAGGCGCGCGCTACGTCGGCGAACCCGACTCCTGCCCCCTCGGCAGAAGAGCAGGCCATCAAAGACCGGCGCCTCATCATACTGTTCTTCGATTTGTCTGCCATGCAACCCGACGAGATTGAGCGCTGTGCCGCGGCAGCGCAGAACTACCTTGATCGACAAATGGAGCCCGCCGATCTGGTATCGATTGTGTCGCTGGGCAGCACCATCACGGTGAATCAGGACTTCACTTCCGATCGAGCCCAGCTCAAGAAGGTTTTGGAGGAGTTCAACCTCGGCGCTGGCGCAGGCTTCGAGGAAGGCAGCACGGGTACCACGGAGGGAACTCCCGACAATGCCAATTCCTTCACTGTCGATGACACCGAATACAACATCTTCAACACTGACCGGCGCCTGGAAGCTCTCCGTACTGTCGCACAGCAAGTGGCCAGTGTTCCGCAAAAGAAGGCGCTCATTTACTTCTCCAGCGGCATGGACCGCACCGGCATCGAAAACGAGTCGGAGTTGCGGGCAGCCACCAATGCGGCTGTGTTGGCAAACATGGCGATTTACACGATGGACATTCGCGGCTTGCAGGCACTACCGCCGGGCGGCGAAGCACTAAACGCCAGCCTGCGAGGAATCTCGCCTTATTCTGGCCAGGCAACGCTCAACGCCCTGAATTCCAACTTCACCACCCAGGAGACCCTGGTGGCACTCTCTGCTGACACCGGGGGCCGCGCCTATCTCGACTCCAACGATTTCAGCCGCGTCTTCCATGGCGTGCAGCAGGAC
>CAZDYZ010000017.1:0-5333 GCA_964509525.1 uncultured Acidobacteriaceae bacterium | reverse complement strand
CCAGATAGGGAGCGCCGGTGATGCGTTCGGCACAAAGATCAACCGCGCCGGGCACGGCACGAATGGCCCATTCGATCTGTTCGGAGATCTGTTCGATCCGCTTCAAGTCTGAGCCGAAGACCTTCACACCGACCTGGGTGCGAATGCCCGTCGAAAGCATGTCAATGCGGTTGCGGATGGGCTGTGTCCAGATGTTCGTGACGCCGGGAATGTGCAACTTGTCATCCAGCCGCTGCAAGATGGCGTCTTTGGTGACGCCCTTCGGCCATCGATCTTTCGGTTTCAAAATAAGCATCGTTTCCGCCATGTTGATCGGGGCGGGATCGGTCGCGGTCTCGGCCCGGCCAATCTTTCCAACAACCTTCTCAAGGGCGGGATCAGATGCGATGATCCTGTCCTGTTGGCGCATGATCTCGGTTGCTTTGGTGAGCGAGATACGCGGATCGGTGATAGGCATAAAGAGCGCCGTTTCTTCATCCAATGGGGGCATGAACTCCGAGCCAATTGTGGTAACCGTATAGAGTGCGGCAGCAAAAAGCACGCCCGCGACAGCGAGCGTGAGGACGCGATGACAAAGCGCCCACCGCAGAGCCGGACGGTACATGGCCCGGAGCGTTCGCATGACCGGGTTTTCCTCCTCCTTATGGAGCTTGCCTCGAATCAGAAATGTGCAGAGAACCGGCACCAGGGTTACCGCAATGATTGTGGAGGCAATCATCGCAAATGTCTTGGTGAAGGCAAGGGGATGGAACATCTTGCCTTCCATACCGGTCAGTGCAAACACCGGGATAAAAGCCAGGATGATGATGGTCATGGCGAAGAAGATTGGCCGGCCGACCACCTTCGCAGCGTCCAATGTGATCTGCCAGATGTAGGGCTTGTACTCACCGTGTTTTTCCGTAGACTTCTCTGCCTGGCGGATCACGTTCTCCGTCATCACGATTCCCGCATCGACCAGCACACCAATTGCGATAGCGATTCCGCCCAGCGACATGATGTTGGAGGAAATCCCCACTCCTTTCATGAAAAGGAAGGCGCTGAGGACGGCCAGAGGAAGGGGTAGAGTGACGATGAGGATGCTGCGGAAGTGCCACAGGAAAACAACGTGCGCAAGTGTCACCAGGACGATCTCTTCCAGTAAAGCATGGCGCAGTGTATCCACGGCATGGTTGATAAGCGTACTACGGTCATAAAAAGGTATGATCTTGACGTCTTTTGGAACGCCAGCCTGAATGGCGACGAGTTTTTGCTTTACAGCCTTGATGACTTCCAGGGGATTAGCGCCGTAGCGAATCACGACAACCCCGCCAACCGCTTCCCTGCCACCATTGTCGAGCACGCCCCTGCGGAACTCCGGCCCAAGCTGTACGGATGCCACATTCCGCACATAAATCGGCGTTCCATGACCCGCCGCCAAGACCGTATTCTCGATGTCCTGGACGCCGCGAATGAGACCGATTCCCCGAATCATGTACTCGCTGTCGTTCACTTCCATGACCTTCGCGCCGACGTTATTGTTGCTACGCTCGATGGCAGAGAAAACTTCTCGCATCGGAATGTTGTAGGCGCGCAACTTCACAGGATCGACATCAATCTGGTACTGGCGAACGAAGCCGCCAATGCTGGCAACTTCCGCGACCCCCGGCACCGAGTTGAGCTGGTATTTGATGAACCAGTCCTGGATGGAATGCAGTGTTCCGCTATCGTAAGGACCTTCCACGGTGTACCAGAAGACCTGGCCCACGCCTGTGGCGTCAGGCCCAAGTATTGGAGTCACGCCTGCCGGAAGGAAGCTGGCAGCCAGGCTCAACCGCTCCAGTACACGCGTCCGGGCAAAATAAATGTCAACGTTGTCCTCGAAGATGACGTTAATCATCGAGAAGCCAAAGGCAGATGATGAACGAACAGTCTTAACTCCGGGCAAACCTTGCAGGTTAACGGTCATCGGGTAGGTGATCTGGTCCTCTACTTCTTGCGGACTGCGACCCGGCCATTCGCTGAAGACGATGACCTGGTTCTCGCTTAGGTCGGGGATGGCGTCAACGGGAGTGTGGACCATGGCCCAATATCCAGCGGCCGCCAAGGCCAGATACGCCAGCAGGATGAGGACCCGATTCCGAAGAGAAAGTTCAATAACTCGATTGATCACGACTCCTCCTTACTGCACCGTCAACCTGGCGTGTTCGGAGGCCAATATCTGGCCGTTGCGAGTCGCCTCAATGGTCGTGTTCCAGAAGCCAGCCGTCGGAACATTTACAGTCCCGCTGTAGCCTTTTCCTTCCCATGAAAGATCCCCCGTCGTTCGCATCTCAGGCATGTTCATGACCGACATCGCGGGCATCACCAGCGTGACGGTTACCTTTGCGTTGGGAATAGCTTTTCCTGCATCATCCACCACCTGCACGTAAAACTTCGCAGGAGCTGCGCTTTTCACCGGGTCCGGATCTGTGCGGTAAGTAATCTTCGCGTTCATGGGGCTGGGTTGGGGCGCAACACCTCCCGGAGTCTGGTGATCTCCAAACTCCTTCGAGCCCCCAAACAGACCTGTCATGCCGCCCGTCAGCCGTGTTTGGGAGTCAATCATGAAGTTGCCGTTGGTCACGACCCGGTCGCCAGGCTTAATTCCGGAGAGCACCGGAAACCAGTCGCTGTTGGGAGTGTCCGTCTGGATTTCACGCGCCTCAAACACGCCGTCTTCCTTTGCGATGTAGACCAGCTTGCGAGTGCCGGTGTCGAGAACGGCAGAACGCGGAACCACCAGCGCATCTTCTTGGCGGACCGCGAATACAGCACGCACGAACATGCCGGGACGGAGCCGCATGCCCGGATTGGCAACGTGGACATGGACGGGCACGGTCCTGGTCTCGACTGAGGCTTGCGGCTCGATGAACTCAACGTTCCCATGGATCGTTTTGCCAGACAGAGCGTCAGAAGTTATCTCCACTGGCTGTCCAGCGCGAATCTGGGGCAGGTCCGATTCGTAAACGTCGGCCTTCACCCACACCGTGTTGAGGTCGGCGACGGAGTACAGCACATCGCCAGCATTGACGTACTGTCCCTGTGTGACTTTTCGCTCAACGACAGTGCCCGATGTTGTGGAATACACCACGATATCGGGATTCACGCGTCCGGCGGCAACTTCATCGATTTGTTTGGGAGTCAAGCCCCAAAGCTCAAGACGACGGCGGCTGGCTGACACGAGATCATCTGCAGCGCGAACTGCCTCCGGCTCCGCTCCACCCTTGAGCTGGCCACGGCTGTCCAGCGCCAATTTGTATTCCTCCGAAGCCGAGAGCAATTCAGGACTGTAGATCTCGGCAATCGCCTGTCCACGCTCAACGTTCTCGCCCGTGTACTGGAGATAAAGCTTGTCAATGCGACCCGCAACACGAGCGCTGATCGTCGATAAACGTGACTCCGGATCTTCCACTCGACCGAAAGCACTCACCTCTGTCGCCAGACGCTGGCGACGCACCTCGCTGATCTGGACCCCTGCGGCCTTCTGCTCGTCCTCGGAAAGCTCGACTGTCGAGCCCGGTTCCGTGCCGGAGTCTATCATTGTCTGTGACTTCTCAGGCGCGGCCGGCTTTCTTTCAGGACTGGTCATCAGAGCAGCGGTGGAACGCGAGTTCAAGGCGCGCGCAATTGCTTTCACGGCGACGCCACCTACCACAGCGAGTAGCAGGCCGGTGCCCAGTCCGATTAAGAGAGACTGTCGGTTACTGAATTTCATTTCTCACCTCCGGCACTGCGGGCCGCTCATCCAGGTCAGCCGTAATGGGAGCACCAACCGCGCGCTCAAGATCGGCCAGCCGAGCCTCAAACTCGGCTGCACTCTTGAAGAAGGAAGACTCGACATCGAGGGTCATGTTCTGCGAGTCAAGCAGGTTGAGAAAGTCAGTGCGGTCGTTCTTATACGCAGTTACAGCGGCCTTCAGCGTGGCTTCGACCTGCGGCTTGAGAGTGTCGCGATAAACAGAGAGATTGCGGTATGCGCTCCTGGCCTTGACTAGCGCTTCCTGTATCTGCAGGAAGACCAAGGCACGCTCATTGTCGTATTCTGCCCGTTGCTCCAAATTGAGAGCTTGAGCCTCGCTGATTTCAGCATCGTGCTTGCGCCGGTTGAGCCAAGGCAAAGTAAAACTGAACTCTGCCATGTAGTTGTTGCGGTAGGTCGAGCCGGTCGGCAACAACATGTAACCCCCACCGACGGTGTAGTCCGGCGTGTAGCTTTTCTGCGCTAGTCGGATCTTTGCCTCCGATCGTTCAATCGCCTTCGTGTAGGCCGCCAATTCAGGACGGCTGTCGATTGCGATCTTCTCAAGCTCAGCGAGTGAAGGAAGATGAGTGGGCAGGCTGTACTGGCCGACAACTTCGAGGGGCTGCGAGGGGTCGCGTCCAGTCAGCGAGTTCAGATTGGCGCGAGCCAGTTCACCGTTCTCGCCGAGCATGTTCAGGTGCTCAACCAGGCGACTGAGCGCGACCTGCGCTTTGAGCACGTCTTGCTGGGGCACTCGACCTACCGTGTACTTGATGCGCGCGGTTTCCAATGCTTGGCGTGCTAGCGTGACCTGTTCGTCGTGGATGCGAAGCTCGTCGTTGTTGCGCAGCAGATCATAGAAGGCCCGGCTCACGCGTGTGCTGACGTCCCGCCTCACGGCTTCGAGTTCTGCTTCCGCAACCTCGACTTCCTTGCCTGCGATTTCGGTTCGGAGGCCACGCTTGCCCCGCCCCGGAAGGGTCTGCGAGTACATGAACATGTTCTGGGCATAGTTGAGGTCCCAAGGCTTCTGGAGAGGAGTGCCCCAGTCCCGATACATGAACGTGGGATCGTCCAGCGCCCCGGCTCCGCTTACACGAGACTCGGCCACCGAAAGCCGCCGGACGGCAATTCGTATTTCAGGATTGTTGCGCATTGCCAACTCTTGCAGCTCGGCAAGTGTTTGAGGCAATGCAGTTGCTGATTCGTGATGCTGAACCGCTGCGTTGAGGAGTGAGTTGCTTTCTGCAAACGGGTCATCCGCAATGGCTAGATGAGCCGCAATCAATACGAGTGCAAGTACACGTAGGACTTTCATTGTTCCTCCGAAACAGAGCTAGTCGGAGACGCAGAAATGCGTCCGCTGGAACCAATGAAAGCGGCTAGATTCTCAGGACAGAGGGATTACAACCAGGCGGTGAAGCATCGTCAATCGTCGCTGGGGAGAAGAAGCGTGCTTTGCAGAGAACTGTACCGTCGCTCTTCGCGACAATCGCAACCCCAAAGGGCGCGGACTTGAAGACACTACCTGGCGCAGATGGATCCTCACGCGCCACGGTCACACAGCAAGAGT
>CAZDYZ010000016.1:0-2809 GCA_964509525.1 uncultured Acidobacteriaceae bacterium | reverse complement strand
TTGAAGAAGAGTTGCTCCTGCAAGGTCTTCGTTCCGGTTGAGATGATGACCCGCTTCCCCGAGCGTATGACCGGTATCAGGTAAGCCAGAGTCTTACCGGTGCCTGTACCTGCTTCGACGATCAGGTGTCGGCGCTCGATGAAAGCCTGCTCGACGGCTTCAGCCATTTGCAGTTGCCCTCGGCGAAACTCATAGGTCGGGTGTGCGCGGGCCAAAACACCCTTGGGTCCAAAGAACTCATGCAGCGAAGGCAAACGCTTGGTCAGTAGGGCGGATTGAGACTTGGAAGACACGGCACGACCAACGTGTTCCTATAATAGCTGTTTGGACCCCCACTGCCGAAAGAGTCTCAATGAATCGTCGAATACAATTTGAGTCCAGCGGCACGGTTCATCGGGGGGATCCACGCTTTGTCGGGACACTGGCCATCGTAGGACGTCCCAACGTCGGCAAGTCCACGCTCTTCAACCGGCTGGTAGGATCGCGCCGCGCCATTGTGGGCAACGAGCCCGGAATAACACGCGACCGCCTCTACGGCGAGGTCGACTGGAGCGGCCATAGGCTTCGCGTCGTGGACACTGGGGGCATTGTTCCCAACGACCGGCAGCTGATCCCATCGGAGGTCTTCCGGCAGGCAAGGGTGGCGTTGGAGGAGGCAAACGCAATTGTCCTGATGGTCGATGGCCGAACGGAGCTGGCGTCTCCCGACATCGATCTTGCTCGGTTGTTGCGGCGCACGGGAAAGCCCCTGCTGCTAGCCGTTAACAAAGTTGATACGCCGCAACTGGAACCATATGCCGAGCAGTTCCGAAGTCTTGGAATCAGGCATCTGTTTCCGATCTCCGCCGAAAATGGCAACGGCATAGCCGAGCTACTGGAACATGCGATTAGCGTAATGGCCCCCGAGGCGGCCAGCGCGAAGGCAGGACCGCCCCCGGTAGACGAGTCGGAGAACCGAGAGGAACAGGTTGAAACTGTTCGCGAGACTCGAGTTGCAATTATTGGCCGCCCAAACGTGGGCAAGTCAACCCTGCTGAATACTCTGACAGGGAGTTCACGTGCGATCGTTTCGCCCCTCGCGGGTACCACGCGCGATGCCGTGGATGAGACCGTCGAACACAACGGCCGAAGCTACCGTTTCATCGATACCGCCGGAATTCGCCGCAAAGGCAAGACCGAGCTCATGGCAGAGAAGCTTTCAGTGATCATGGCGCGCAAGCATCTTGAGGGAGCTGATGTCGCCCTGCTGTTGATTGATGCGACGGTAGGCGTAACCGCTGGTGACGCTAGCATAGCTGGCTATGCCCATGAAAGCGGGCGCTCGGTGATCGTCCTCATTAACAAGTGGGATCTCGTGACGGACAAGCAAACGTACGGCAAACCGTCCGCCGCGCGCAGTGGTTACATGGAGCAGGTTAGGCAGCATTTGAAATTCTTGTCATATGCGCCAGTGCTATTTGTCTCTGCCACGAAGAACGAGAATGCGGACAAGATCTTCTCGATGCTGGAGTTGGTAGCGAGAGAACGAAGCAAACGCATCAGTACCGGACAGACGAACCGTTTTCTGGCGAAAGTCGACTTTGAGCGTGCTTCCGTTCCCATGGCTAAGCGCGTAAGAATTCTGTATATGACGCAAACGTCGATCTCGCCACCGACATTTATCCTGTTCACTGACCGCGCGGTGAAGCTGCACTTTTCATATCAACGATTCCTGGAGAACCAGATTCGCGCTGCGTTCGGGTTTGTAGGGACGCCGATCCGGATCAAAACCCGGGCGCGAAGCGGACCCCACGGCAGGAAGTAGCTACTCGTACCTAAGTGCCTCGACCGGATCCAGCTTCGAGGCCCGGAGCGCCGGCACCATACCACTCAGCACCCCGACAACCAGCAGCACAATTGCCGAACCCATTACCGCGAAAGCGGAGACGCGTAAGTGAATATCGCCTTTGCCGGAAGTGTCTTCGAACAGCGGCCCTAGCAGCGGCAAGGTCGGCAGCACAGCGGAGAGCACATATGACATCGCAATCCCGATGATGCCGCCGAGCAGCATGAGGAGCATGGCTTCAGCGAGGAACTGAAAGCGGATATGCCACTTGCGGGCCCCCAGAGCGCGGCGTAGTCCGATCTCGCGAATGCGTTCATCCACCGACACCAGCATGATGTTCATCACTCCGACCCCGCCAATGCCCAGTGTGAGCGCGCCGATGAACATCAGCAGCACCTGCAGGCCAATGGTGAGCCCATCAATGATCGGACGAAACTCCTCGCGCCCGAACATCTGGATGGCCTTCTCGTCAGTAGGCGAGAAGCCCTGGCGCTCAGCGACCGCAGCCAGCACTTGCGCCTTGGCTTTCTTCTCGAATTGCGGTGCTATGGGCGTGAACACCATTACCTGCGGATAGCGCGTATTCCACAGATCGCCGGCGGTCGTGAATGGAATGAACACCGAGCGATCATCGCTGGTGAAGTAGTTGGAGAACTGCATCTTCCGGTCCATTACCCCAACCACTGTGAAGCGCATGCCGCCAATTTCGACCGTCTCGCCTACGGCGTTGCGACCACTGAAAAGCTGCTCCTTCACCCGATAGCCGAGAAAGACCACACGCCGGCGCTCGACTTCATCGCTGGAATTGAGCCAGCGTCCTTCCGCAGCATGTTCGTTGCGCATCTCGCCATAATCGGCGCAAACGCCGCGCGTGGCGGTGTTGACCATGCGATCGAGGTAGGCGACCGGCAGCCACTTCACTGTCTCCAGGCACGCCTGCTTCACCATGTTGGCTTCGTTGCGGACGGCCTCCAGATCCGCCAG
>CAZDYZ010000015.1:0-5620 GCA_964509525.1 uncultured Acidobacteriaceae bacterium | reverse complement strand
CCACTTCCGGCGGGTCGCGGTCCTGGGCGGAGACATGCTTGCCGAACAGATGCAGGAGATCATCTCGGGGATTAAACCCGGCGATCAGGTGGTGGCGAAGCCCTCGACCTGCAGAGCACAGTGGAGCAATAGCCGATGATTCGCCGGGTGGTTGATTTCGCCCTCAACAATCGCCTGCTCGTCCTGGCGTTGGCGTTGATCCTCTTTGCCGGAGGCATCATCGCATTCCATGACCTGCCCATTGAGGCTTACCCTGACATCGCCGACAACTACGTTGAGATCATCACGCAATGGCCGGGAATCTCCGCCGAACAGGTTGAACAGCAAGTCACAATTCCTCTTGAGATCGTCATGAATGGGATACCGCACGTGGTGCACCTGCGGTCGTTCTCCCTTTTTGGCCTTTCCGACCTGAAGCTTATTTTTGACGACGAGGAAGACAACTTCAAGAACCGGGAGAGGGTTCTGGAACGTCTTTCGCAGGTTACTTTGCCGCCAGGCGTTGTGCCGACCATGGGCACCGATTGGAGTCCAGCAGGGCAGATCTACTTTTTTACCTTGCACAGTACCAATCCACAGTATGACGTGATGGAGCTGAAGTCGATTGAAGATTGGATCGTCGAAAAGAACCTAAAAGCGGCGCCCGACATTGTCGACGTTGCCAGCTTCGGGGGGCCGACCCGTGAATACCAGGTCCGTGTGGATCCCAACCGGCTCATCTCCTATGGCTTAAGCCTGGCCCAGGTGGAACAACAGCTGACCAACAACAACGTGAATGCAGGTGGCAGCTTCATCGAAGCCGGTCTACAACAAATCAACGTGCGGGAAGTGGGCCTGGTCAAAAGTGTTCGCGACATCGAAAACACGGTGCTTTACACCAAGAATGGCACGCCTTTGCATGTGAAGGATATTGCTGTAGTTGAGCAAGGCCCGAAGATTCGCCTTGGCCAATTCGCCCGCGCGATTCACCGTGAAGACGGAAAGATCATCGACAATGACGACGTAGTCTCGGCATGGGTTCCCATGCGAAAAGGTGCCGAAGCGGAAAAAGCGCTCAAAGGGCTCCACGAAAAAGTGAAACAGCTAAATGAGCGCATTCTGCCTCGCGGTGTAACAATCATTCCGTTCATCGATCGGGATGATCTGGTCCACTACACTTCTCATACCGTTCTACACAACCTCACGGAAGGGATGATCCTGGTTTCGATCATTCTGATTCTGTTTTTGGGCAATGTCCGTGGTGCGATCATTGTTGCTGCGACGATTCCATTTTCGCTGCTGTTTGCTTCCATTTGCCTGGATTTGAGCCACATCCCGGCGAATCTCCTGTCGTTGGGAGCGTTGGATTTTGGCATGGTGGTTGATGGCGCCGTGGTGATGATCGAGAACATCGTCCGTCACCTGAACCGAGAAAACGGAGACCACAGGACACCGGAAGAACGAATCAGTAACGCGGCGCATGAAGTCCAGCGCCCCGTGTTCTATGCAATCGCCATCATTATTACCGCTTACTTACCGATTTTCACGCTGCAGCGAGTCGAGGGCCGATTGTTTCGACCCATGGCCTGGACGGTGGCCTTTGCGCTGCTGGGGGCATTGCTGTTCTCGATCGTGGTTGCTCCGGTGCTGGCCAGTCTTGCGTTCTCCAGGGGAGCGCGCGAGTGGCGCAATCCGGTTATGCAGTGGTTGACCGAGCGGTACCGCAATTCCGTTCGCTGGGCTATTCGGCGACGGGCCCTCACAGTCGGTGTGGGAGTGATTGGGCTTTTTCTGGCTGTTTATTTGGCCTTCGGCGGCGTCATCGGCTCCGAATTTCTGCCCCATCTGGATGAAGGCTCGCTGTGGGTGCGTGGCACTCTCGCGCCCAGCGCGGGACCGAGCGAGGGTATCCGAGTAATGAATCAGGCTCGAATTTTGCTTTGCTCGTTTCCCGAGGCCACCGAATGCACCAGCCAAACAGGACGTCCGGATGACGGAACGGACACCACGAGTTTTTTCAACACGGAATACTACGTTGGGCTAAAACCAAAAGAGCAATGGCGTCGGGTATTTCACGAGAATAAAGAAGAATTGATTGCTGCGATGAACCGCCAACTTAGCACTATGCCGGGCATCGTATGGGGTTTTTCTCAGCCTATCGAAGATAACGTGGAAGAGGCGGTGAGCGGCGTAAAGGGCGAGCTTGCTACCAAGGTATATGGTGACGATCTGAAAATCCTCGAGGAAAAAGCGAACCAGATCGTCGACATTATGCGAGCTATTAGGGGCATCGAAGACCTGGGAGTCTTTCAAGTTCTTGGCCAGCCCAACCTGAACGTAACCGTCGATCGCCAGCAGGCTGCACGCTATCAGATCAACGTAGCTGACGTACAGGACGCGATCCAGACGGCAGTGGGAGGGAACGCCCTCACCCAGGTTTTGCAGGGTGAAGCACGTTACGACCTGGTAATGCGCTATTTACCGCCCTACCGCGACAAAAAGGAAGCTATCGAGAAGATTCGCTTACTGACACCGTCTGGGGAACGCGTCTCCCTGGCGCAGCTTTGCAAAATCACAGAAGAAGACGGCGCTTCTGAAATCTATCGAGAAGGTAATCAGCGCTATGTCGCCATCAAGTACAGCGTGCGAGGCCGGGACCTGGGCGGAGCTGTCGAGGAAGCCATGCAAAGGGTCAATGCCAAGGTTAAACTGCCGCGCGGGTACCACATCGACTGGGAAGGGGAATATGAAAGTAAGAAGAGGGCTGATGCGCGCTTGTTCATTGTCTTGCCGATCACGATTATCATCATCTTTCTCATCCTTTATACGATGTTCAGGTCCTTCAGATGGGCTTTCCTGATCCTGGCCAACGTCGCCATGGCACGGATCGGTGGGCTGCTGGCGCTTCTGATCACCGGAACCAATTTCAGCGTCTCGTCGGGAGTAGGTTTTCTGGCGTTGTTTGGTGTTTCGGTGCCAACCGGCGTCATCATGCTGGAATACATCAACCAGCTCCGAGCACGTGGACATGCCATCGAAGACGCCGCAGTGGAGGGTGCTGTGTTGCGACTGCGGCCGATCATGATGACCATGCTGGTGGCCACTCTGGGGCTGCTACCCGCCGCTCTTTCGCACGCTATTGGTTCCGACTCTCAGCGACCTTTTGCGATTGTTATCGTCGGGGGCCTGATTTCCGACCTTGTCATGAGCATTTTCCTATTGCCAACCTTATACGTGTGGATTGCCGGGCCCAGAGATGTTCTTCCCGAGCCAGAAACGGCATTCGAGAACGACTAGCCAGGAATATCGCAGACAAAAACCTCGATATGCGAATTTGGGGTGCAGTTGCGCAGTCAGGGCAAATCGCGCAGGCTCGCAGACGCCTGAATCGAACACTGCCGTTCTGCTTAATGCCCATCCAAAGTTGTCATACCGCCCTCATCCCCGCGTGAAAGCTAGAGTGACTTCCTCTGGGCACCAGCCGTCATCATCGGTCCGAAAGTTGTTCTGGCCGTGCAACTGCAGGTCATTTGGTGCACTTGGCCCCGTGCCGCTTGCGCGGTGACGAACATAAACAGGAACAGGATTATCACGAAGAGGAGCAGAAGCAGGATCGCGATCGAAGCACTCTCGGGTCTTAATCTCGGCGTCAACTTCGTAATCGGAAATCGTACCTTGGTGTGCATTGGTTTCACCTCCTTGGCGGTCGGCGCTCTGGGAGAAGCAACTGCAAGCTTGGCTTCCTCGTCGCGCGGCCATGATGGCTGTGCATGGGAAGGAACCGCCACCTCTTCCAAAAAAACAAGGCTCAGACGCTATTTTCTCGAAGCGCGTCTGCGCTGTCAGTGACGCAAGACGCCTGGCGAAGTTCGGCTGAATTGTGCGGATGATGTCCTAAGGGAACTTTCCTGGCCACACCGCTTGACTGGCTCAACTGTCAGGCTCCTCTTCAGCTCAGTCACCGCCGAGCCGATCACCGGTTTTCTTAACGCCAAGGGCATGCGATGGTCGCAACAGGCGCACCAGTTCGACCGAATGAAGACGCAATCGCGTACACTTTGGACAGCTAGCAGCCTGTGGTGAAAATGGTTCCCGGGGGCGTGAATGTGCGCTCTCGATGAGCGGCAAGTGAGGCGCCGACCGGCGTTAAACTGATTGAGATTCCAGACGGCGGCCCGACAGCGTCCCAGCCACCGAATGAGCGGCGAGATGCCGCGATGCGCGCCTGCATGCGCCCCGTTTCGTAGAGATGTGCATAGGGACACCCCAGGCGTGCACCCCCACTATCACCGCTGATCGTAACAACGTGACCAGCAGCCACCACTCGGAGGACGATTTCGTGATCCAGGTTGACCAGGAATTTGGAAAGCTCAACCCCAATGCGCCGGTAGCGCTTTCTCGATTTTCCTTTCTCATTGGACGTTGGCAGTGCGAAGCAAAAGTGAGGTCGGCCAATGGAGAATGGCAGACGTGGCAAGCAACGTGGCTAGGTCGCTTTATCCTTGACGGCTACGTAATCGTGGACGAATACAGGATGACAGGCTCCTCCGGAGAACTGATCGTGCTCGGCATAAATCTCCGTGCCTATGACGCTACCAAGCAGAGTTGGAATATTAAATGGCTAAACGCGCTGGCTGGAACGTGGCTGGACCTTGGACCGGAGGAGCTTGGTGGAGTCAGATTCGACGGCCAATCAGTCATCTACGCCTTCAAAGAGCCGGTGGCTGGCCACGCTTATACGCGCGCCACCTACACGAACATTTCCAACAACCACTTCACGTGGCGGGGTGAGAAGTCTGACGACGGAAAGGAGTGGAGCGAATTCATGATCGTTGAGGCCTATCGTTGCAAGGAGTAGGATGTCGTGTTGTGCCCTACGGTCTGACAGAGAAGATTAAAAGTGTGTGACAACTGAGGGAGTCTAGTTGACTAGCTCTCCTCATTCGTTGATGGTTGATAGCAACAGTAAGTGTCCTGCCGCGGAATTCCTGCGTGAGAACACTGCACAGAGGAGTGGCTTCCATGAGTACGATTGCTTTCGAAAGCGCTGCAGACCTCAAAACCCTTAGCGCATACGGCAAGGCCCGATCGAGCGTGGCGGGTGCGCCCCTGAATACAGAGGAACTGCGCAAGACGGACGCATATTGGAGGGCCTGCAATTACTTAAGCCTGGGGATGATTTACCTGCTCGACAACCCCCTGCTCAAGGAACCGTTGCGGCCGGAGCATATCAAGAACCGGTTACTCGGCCATTGGGGCTCAAGCCCTGGCTTGTCGTTCATCTATGTTCATCTGAACCGGTTGATCAAGAAGTACGATCTCGACATGATCTTCCTTGCCGGTCCAGGACATGGCGCTCCAGGCGTGCTCGGGCCGACCTATCTGGAGGGGACTTATTCGGAGATCTACCCCGACAAGAGCGAAGATGTCGACGGTCTCCACGATTTCTTTAAAGAGTTTTCGTTCCCCGGCGGCGTTGGCAGTCATTGCACGCCGGAAACCCCGGGCTCGATCCACGAAGGCGGAGAACTCGGCTATGTGTTGTCCCATGCTTGTGGTGCCGCTTTCGACAATCCTGAGTTGATTGTCGCCGCTGTCGTGGGTGACGGCGAGTCGGAAACGGGGCCGTTGGCGACTTCGT
>CAZDYZ010000014.1:0-3205 GCA_964509525.1 uncultured Acidobacteriaceae bacterium | reverse complement strand
TCGATCTCTGATTTCATTGCCAGCCCCAGCCCAGTGATGCGCAGGGCTTCCCCTGCCACGCCGGTGGTCTTCGACATCAGCGTGTTGGCTTCGCGGTTCATCTCCTGCAGCAGGAAATCAAGTTTCTTGCCCACCTCGCCGCCCGCATCAAGCAGCGACAAGAAGTGCTGGATGTGGTTCTTCATGCGCACGATTTCCTCCTGGATATCGCTGCGCTCGGCCAGCATGGCGGCCTCCTGCAGGATGCGGTCAGGATCAACATGGGTGGTCAACAGCTCCTGCATACGTCCATGTACTTTCTCGTGGTAAGCCTTGAGCACCCTGCCTCGCAGCTGGTCCAGTTCGTGCGTGGCCGATGAGAGGTGCGTCATGCGATTGCGCAGCTCCGCCGTCGCGCTGCGACCCTCTTCTTCCCGCATGTGGTTGAGCCGCTCGATGCATTGCTCCAGGGCCGCTGTCACCTGGGTTTCCAACAATGCGAGAGCGTCGCCGTCCTCCGTCGCATTCAGCGCGCCCGGCAGCTTCAGCACGGCGTTGAGGTCGGGCTCGGCGCTGACACCAAACTCCTCGGCAACTTCGCGGAAGGTTCGTAGGTATCCGCCCACCAGGTCGCGGTCGACGGCAAATGCTGCACCCCCGCTGCGCACCAGGCTGAGCGTGACTTCAATATGCCCTCGGTGTAAGCGCTGCTTGAGCACGCGGCGGACATTTACCTCCAAGGGGTCGAGCTCCACAGGCAAACGCACATGCAGATCGAGGAAGCGGTGATTGACCGACTTCAAACTCAGAGTCAAGCTGAGCAGGTCGTTCACATGTGTCTTGACCTGCGCATAACCAGTCATGGAGCGGATATTCATGGTGCAACTATTCAGAGGCCGCCTCGACATCTTCGAACTGCAAATCATACAACCGGCGGTAAGTGCCGGTTCGTGCCATCAGACACTCATGTGAACCTTCGTCAGTGATCATCCCATTTTCAAGGACGAGAATGCGGTCAGCTCGGCGTACCGTCGACAGCCGGTGAGCAATGACAAGTACTGTGCGGCCGGCCATCAGGTTCTGCAGCGCTGATTGCACCAGGGATTCGCTTTCCGTATCGAGCGCCGAGGTAGCCTCGTCGAGAATAAGGATGGGCGCATCTTTGAGGATGGCACGCGCAATTGAGATGCGCTGGCGTTCGCCACCACTCAGCCGCAGGCCGCGCTCGCCGATGACCGAATCGTAGCCCTCGGGCAGACCCATGATGAAATCGTGGGCCAGTGCCGCCCGTGCAGCATCTTCCACCGTCTGCCGTGAAACGTGAGGCTGGCCATAGGCGATATTGTTACGGACAGTATCGTTGAACAGAATTGTATCCTGGGTCACGATGGCAATCTGCGACCGCAGCGATGCTACCGTGAGATCGCGCACGTCGTGGCCGTCGAGAAGCAAGCGCCCGCGCGTCACATCGAAGAAGCGCGGAATCAGGTGTACCAGTGTGGTCTTGCCTGAACCGCTGGAACCTACAATCGCGACTACTTCGCCTGGCATTACTTCCAGGTTGATGTCTTGAAGCACTTCGCGGTCAAGATCTGTCCGGCTGTAACTGAAGTGAACGTGCTCGAACCGTATGCCCCGGTGGAATCGCGGTAGATTCAAAGCTCCGGGCTTCTCGAGGACATCATCCCGGGCCTCGAGAAAATTGAAGATCGCCGACGACGCGCCCAAGGCTTGCTGGAAGTTATTGTGGAACTGCCCGAACTTGCGCACTGGCTCATAAAGCTTGAAAACCGCGATGATGAAAGCCAAGAACACGCCTTCGGTGAAAAACCCGTGTTTGATGTACTCCCGACCCACCAGAATCAGCACCGCGATGGCGATGGCCCCAAAGATGTCCATCATGGGAGAACTCACCGCGTAGGCGCTGACCGAACGCAGGTTTGCCATGAAAAGCCGACGTGCCGCCTCGCGGAAGCGACGCGTCTCCCAGGCCTCCATGGAGAACGCCTTCACGATACGTACGCCAGTAATGGTCTCCTGCAGTATGTTCTGGACATCGGCGACCTTGTCCTGTCCCTTACGTGTGGTGGAACGCACACGCTGACCGATGCGTCGTGCGGCCACGATCACGAAGGGAACGAAGATGACGAGCACCCAGGTAAGACGTCTGCCGAGCAAGACGACAACCGCCGCGGTGAACAGGAAGGTGAAGAATTGCTGCAGGAACTCAGCCAATACTGTCGAAAGCGCGTACTGCACCCGGTCAATGTCACTCACAATGGCCGACAGGAGTGTGCCGGTGGAATATTCCTGGAAGAACGCGACCGAGCGCTGCAACGTGGCGGTATAGAGTTCGTTACGCAGGTCGGTAATCATGCCAAAGCCGGCATAATTCGCCAGGTATGTGCCCGCATAGTCGAAAACGCCCTTCAGCACCGTCGAGGCGACCAGAGCAAAGGCCACCATTGTCCATACATTGTGAAAGTGCTGAGGAACAAACCAGCTTAACTGGATTGGCTGGTGGGTAATTGGCATTCGGAACAAGGGCAGATCGCGAGAGTGGGAGGAGGGATTCAACACGCGATCGAAGATGGGGCCGATCAGCAGCAGCCGGAAGCCCTCCAGCAGCCCGACCAGTGCCATAGCCACCACAGAGGCGATTATGTGAAGCCAATAGGGCTTTAGATAACGGAGGAGGCGGTTGAGTTGGCTCATATTCCCCGCGGGGTTCCAGCACTGCCTTGCTATCAGAGGCAGGATCTCTGGGGCCGAGTTGACATGCAAGGCTTGATTCTACTGGATTCGATGACTGTCACGAAACACAATAACTAAAGAGGAACGACGGAGCTGCGACCTCCAGTAGTCAGGTCGCTACCGGCGAATCGCGGTGCACAACCTTCACGTTGTAGCCAGCTTTGGCGAGGCGCTTCTTCACTTCTTCGGCGATCATCACCGAGCGGTGCTTGCCGCCGGTACATCCGAAGGCGATGGTGAGATAACTCTTCCCTTCCCTAATGTAATGTGGGATGAGATAGATCAGCAGCTCGGAGATACGCCGGATGAATTCCCGTGTTTGGGCAAATGAGCGGATGTACTTTGCCACTTCGGGATGCTGCCCGGTGTAAGGGCGGAACTTGGGAATGAAATGAGGATTCGGTAAGAAACGGACGTCGAAGACCAGGTCGGCGTCCTCCGGCACGCCCTGCTTATAGCCAAAGCTTACACA
>CAZDYZ010000013.1:0-5486 GCA_964509525.1 uncultured Acidobacteriaceae bacterium | reverse complement strand
CGAGTGTGCCTTGGGCGCCAGTTATGGGGGCTACATGATCAACTGGCTGGAAGGCCACACCACACGCTTCAAGTGCCTGGTGTCACACGATGGCATGTTCAACACGGAGTCGGCATACGGCACAACCGAAGAGTTGTGGTTCAACGAGTGGGAATTCAAAGGGACCCCTTGGACGAACCGCGATCTATATCGAAAATGGTCGCCGCACCTTTCGGCCACCAGCTTTAAAACGCCGCTCCTGGTTATCCACGGACAGCTTGACTACCGGCTCGACGTTTCGGAAGGCTTTCAGTTGTTTACCACGGTGCAGCGCCTGAAAGTCCCGTCGAAGATGTTGTATTTCCCCGATGAAGGCCATTGGGTGCTGAAGCCGCAAAACAGCCGCTTGTGGTACCTGACGGTGAATGACTGGGTGGACGAATGGACCAAGCCGGGGAAGTAATAAGGCGGGACATGCCACCCAATCATCTCGGGGGAAGACTAGTTTTGAGGATCGCCTGTAGCCGAAGCCTGTGCTGGACCAGAAGCACACTCTGAACGGCCATCATGTATTGCAATCGGCTGCCATGAGTGCTGGCAACACTGCTGTTCAGCGAGCGTTCCCGCTTGCTCCACCATTGTCACTGGCATGGTATGGGTCAGGCGGATTAAGCCCAACAAATCTCCGGGCTTGAACGAGAACGGCGGGCAGAGATGGTGGTCGATAAACAGCTACCACCAGCGGCTCAGAAGACTGTCTGACAATAACGCTAGTCCGGAAATTACAGATTGCCGCAATCTTGCTGTCGCGGTTGCTACAGCTATTGCACCCTGGTGGCTTCCCCCTCCATGACAGTGGCCCATCCGCCACCCGGTGTAGCCACTTCGGACTTGAAGCTATACGAATCAGGAGTGAGAGTGGTGACCGTGTAGCGTCCCTGGCTAGTGACACCATTCATTTTCTGCTCCGCCATCCAGGTCCAGGTGTTGCCCTGGATTCGACCAGTCGCCATTTGATGCTCCCCAAGGCTGTTGTAAATGTTGTAGGTGTAGAACCCGTCCTCAGGGTTGTAGCCCATGACCCTTACGCTGTTGATATGCCCCATGGGAGATTTCATCGAGGTGCGGGTTTCGAGGAAGAAGCCGTCCGTCACCCACTCGCCAGTTTCGGTGAGACTGAAAGGCGCAGCGTTGCCATTCGGGCTGAGCTTCATGGTGCCTGCTGCCTTCCATTTGCCGGCAAAGTAACCCATCCTCTGATGTTGGGGAGTGGGTGTGGGCATTGGTTGCCCCGGTTGTGGCTGAGCGGCGGACCAAAAACTTATACAAAAGCAAATCGAGATCAAACAAGTCACAAATTTCATAAAGATGTACTTTTCACTCGAGCCCGCTATTGAATCTCGATCACACTGCCGCTAGCTGATTCCTTTACTTCCCTGGTGCGCTCGATGACGCGGTGGGTGAACGCAAACAGCGACTTGGCATGGGGAGACTGGTCGCCCTCCAGGACAACGGGTTGGCCACTGTCGCCGCCCTTGCGAATGTCGGGATCGAGTTCGATGCTTCCGAGAAACGGGACGCCGAACTGCTTTGCGGTGCGCTCGCCACCCCCTTTGGAGAACACGTCAACCTCATGATGGCAATGCGGGCAGACGAAGTAGCTCATGTTCTCGACGATGCCGAGAATGTCCACTTTCACCTGGCGGAACATTTCGATGGCCTTGCGGGCATCCTGCAGCGACACGTCGCTGGGAGTAGTCACGATCACCGCGCCTGTGACCGGCACAGTTTGAACCAGAGAGATGGCCACATCCCCAGTGCCCGGCGGAAGGTCGATGATGAGGTAGTCGAGCTCCCCCCAAACGACCTGTCCGAGAAATTGCTTGACGACGGAATGCAGCATGGGTCCCCGCCACACCAGCGGCTTGTCGCCGGGACTCAGGAAGCCAACCGAAATGACTTTCAGGCCATAACGCTCAGGCGGCAAAATGCGGTCCTCGCCGACTACGCTCGGGGCCATGGTGGTGCCTAGCATGAGCGGAACGTTGGGGCCGTACACATCGGCGTCCAGCAGCCCGACCTTGTGACCCAAGCGCGCCAGCGCAATGGCCAGATTCACGGCCAGAGTGGTTTTACCGACGCCTCCTTTGCCCGAGCCGATAGCGATGATCCCGTCCACGCCTAACAGCGGTTGCGGGCCAGGCTGAGGCTGGCCGGGGCCGTGTGGATGATGAGAACTCACGTGTGTGCACCTAGAGTGATGGGAGTGACGTACGCAAACCTTGATTATAACGCCGCGGGAGAACGCTACGTGGCATCGCGGTCCATTTCCCGCCGTTCAGCTGTTTACTTCCGCTCGTAGTGGATCTTGAGAAGCTGCGACCAATCCCCGTTGCGCTGCAGGAAAACGGTGAACCAATAGGCGTCGTCTCCATCGCGCTCCAGTGTTGAGCGGACGTGTGCGGTATTGCCATCAGGTTTCATGATGTCAAATTCCTGGCGCAGCATTTTCCCGTCGGTGTCAGGGGTCGAGGTGCCGATCGTCAACTCGCCATCAGAATTCGTGTAGTAAAAGCCTATGGTTTTCGCGACAGGATTGTAGGCGTAAAAGCCGTTGTAGTGCGGCTTGCCATTGAAGTCAGTGTTGAACTCAATGGCCTGGTGGTTGGGCGCCCAGCGGATGTGGTTTTCGACGTGTGTCACGGTGTTGTCCGAAGGGTCCTTCACATCCGTGACCCAGGTTCCACCCACAAGCCAGGCGACCGGGGCCAGCGACTGGTTGGGGTTGTTAGTGGCAGCTGGCTTGGACTGTGCCCGGCCGTTGATGCAGAAAACAGCAAGCATTACTAAAAGCCATAAACGGCTCCAGCGAGTTCTCATGTTTCGTCCCTGGTTTGAGATGGATCCGAGATTGTCCCACTTGGGCGCGTGTTCGGCAAGCACGATTGGGACCAAACGCTAACATAACCTGCCGGGTTGCGAGCCACGGACAGAAACCTATAGGCTTGAATCGAAATCAGATACGCAAGGGGCACTATGAAGATTGCTAATGATGTGACGGAACTAATCGGGCGCACACCGTTGGTGCGCCTCAACAAGGTGAGCGCAAACGCAAAGGCCACCGTTGTTGCCAAGCTGGAAAGTCAGAATCCTTGTTCCAGCGTGAAGGACCGCATCGGCGTCAGCATGATTAACGAGGCCGAGCGCGCGGGGAAAATCCGTCCTCACCATACCGTCTTGATTGAGCCGACCAGCGGCAACACCGGCATCGCTCTGGCTTTCGTGGCTGCAGTGAAAGGCTACAGGCTGATCCTCACCATGCCCGACACCATGAGTTTGGAACGCCGCATCCTGCTGCTCGCCTTTGGCGCGGAGATTGTGCTGACCCCGGGTGCTAAGGGAATGAAGGGCGCCATCGCCAGGGCCAACCAGCTGCTGGCTCAGACTCCAAACGCGTTCATGCTTCAGCAGTTTGATAACCCCGCCAATCCGAAGATCCACCTGGAAACCACAGGTCCGGAAATCTGGAGCGATACGGACGGCCAGGTGGACATCCTAGTCTCCGGCATCGGCACCGGCGGAACACTGACCGGAGTGTGCGAGTACATCAAACCGAGGAAGCCTTCCTTCAAAGCGATCGCAGTCGAGCCGGTCGAGAGCCCCGTCCTCTCGGGTGGACAGCCGGGCCCGCACAAGATCCAAGGCATCGGTGCAGGCTTTATTCCCAGCATCCTGCGGACCGACTACATTGACGAAATCATCCAAGTATCAAGCGACGATGCCATCGTGATGGCGCGCCGCCTTGCCCGCGAAGAAGGGTTGTTGGTTGGCATCTCATCTGGTGCCGCGGTAGCTGCCGCACTGCGAGTTGCGGAACGGGAGGAGAATGCCGGCAAGCTGATCGTGACGGTTATACCCTCCTTTGGCGAACGTTACCTGAGCAGCCTTCTGTTCGAGCAGCTGCGCAACGATTCGCTCGCCATGGTGGCCGAAGGCGTTTAAGACATGTTCTCATCCATGCAAGAGGAAGTCGCGGCGGTGAAGGACCGAGATCCCGCGGCACGATCTACCCTCGAAATCATACTGCTCTACTCGGGTCTGCACGCGCTTTGGAGCTACCGCTTCCATCACTGGCTATGGATTCATCGCTGCCGCTTCCTGGCGCGGGCCCTCTCGCAAGCAGCCCGGCTTATCACCGGCATCGAGATCCATCCTGGTGCACAAATCGGCAGGCGTTTCTTCATTGATCACGGAATGGGTGTGGTCATCGGTGAGACCGCGATCATCGGCGATGATGTAACGCTCTACCAGGGGGTCACCCTCGGAGGCACGGGCAAGGGGACTGGCAAGCGGCACCCTACCATCTGCGACAAAGTTGTGGTGGGTGCGGGAGCAAAAGTGCTGGGCAACATTACTGTCGGCGAGAACTGCCGCATCGGTTCCGGATCGGTGGTGTTGCGCGACGTTCCGGACAATTCCACCGTGGTAGGGGTGCCAGGACACATTATCTTACGCGCAGGCAGGCGCGTAGTGATCACCGATCCCAAGCAAATCAACGATCCACTCTCGGAGGCGCTGGCTGCGGTAGCTACTGAAGTCAAGAACCTGAAGGAAGAGTTGCGACAGTTACAAGGACGCGAGACGTCACCCATGAATGAAACCGATGGGCTGCAGCAGGCGATCGAGCTGGACTACCAGATATAGGGTCGCTACTCGCTGTTGGGGATGCGAGTTCAACTTGGGGCATTGGCCGGCGGCATCGTACACTCTAGCTGAGGATTCGCTTCAGCAAACCGTACGAGGCACGCGTTGGCAACCGTCCTTCTTGCCCGGCAATTGCTTACTCCGCTGGAACGGGTGGAAGATGCTGCTCTGATCATTGACGACGGAATCATCTCCTCCGTCGGGCGGCGAGACGCCGTCCCAGTTCCGCCAACGGCGCGAGTTATAGACTTTGGCGATTCGATCCTGGCTCCGGGACTCATCGACATCCACATTCACGGCGGAGCAGGCCACGACGTGATGGAAGGCTCCGACGAGAGCCTTGCGGCCATCGAAACAATGATGGCGCGGCACGGTGTGACCGGCTACTATCCCACGACCGTCTCCGCGCCATTCGATCAAACTCTGAAGTCACTGGAAGTCTTGGGCAAAGCTGCGAAACGTACCGCGATGGGCAGGCGCTCCGATCCGCCACGTGCCTGTCTGCTTGGTATACATCTGGAGGGTCCGTTCCTCAGCCACGCCCGCCGCGGAGTTCATCCTTCGCTTTACTTGCGGCCACCATCCGTAGAGACCTTCGAGCGGATGTGGGAGGCAGCCGCAGGGCATGTCTGTGTCCTCACGTTGGCGCCCGAGCTGGATGGTGCGCTGGAGCTTATTCGCAACGCTTCGCACCGCGGTGTGTGCGTAAGCATCGGACACTCGAATGCTACGTTGCCCCAAGCCCTTGCTGGAATCCGCGCTGGAGCCCGTCACGCGACCCACAGCTTCAATGCCATGCGCCA
>CAZDYZ010000012.1:0-7829 GCA_964509525.1 uncultured Acidobacteriaceae bacterium | reverse complement strand
CGCAGTTCGCTGACGAGCGCTCACGGGCCATCCGCTTGAAACTCGACAAGAATGAAATCAAGATTTCATCTTCCTCATCTGATGCTGGCGAGTCGGAAGACTCAATTGAGACTACGTATGGCGCCGACCCCCTCACAATCGGTTTCAACTCGGAATACCTGCTGGATTTCCTGAAGGCCTCCAACGGCGGCGAGGTTCGCCTGGAATTCAAGGACGCACAGTCTGCGGGTCAATTGCGTCCGGACAATGCAGGTGATGACGGATTCAAGTATCGCTATGTCGTGATGCCAATGAGGATCTGAACGACCTGTCGCGATGCATGAACGCAGCCAGGAACTGCCCTTTTCCTATTCTCATGAGCAGGGATTCCCTGGTCCATGGCCATTGCTGATCTCATTCATAGGCCAGCGCATCGATGGGGTCTTTCTGCGCCGCCTTTAATGCCGGATAAAAGGCGCCTAGCATCGATCCAACTATGGCGATGATAGTGGCTCTGAGCAGCCAGCCTTTGGTGATCAAAATCGGCAGAGTCTGGAACTTCGTTCGTAAACCGGCTCTTGCAGCGTAGCTGATGACAATTCCCAGCAGGACACCGCTTATAGCGATAAGCACAGTTTCCCGCAGGACCACGTTCACAATGTAGAGCTTGCCGGCCCCCAGGGATTTTAGAATGCCGATGTCGCGGGTGCGTTCCATCACCGCGGCGTACATCGCTTGAAAGATGACGATGAAGCCAATTATCATGGCGATGGCGATCACGGTGTCGATAAATGTGGAAAACATGGGAACACTGCTGGACGTCATCAGGCTGAGATACTCCTTCAGCGAATGCACGCCGTATTGCTGCATGCCCGGAATTCTCTTGATGGCACGCACAATTTCGTCGGCGTTGTCCGGGTTGTCGAGTTTGACGTAGAAGATAGTTGCCTTGCCTTGGGCACCGATTAACTCCTGAATGGTTTTGAGGGGAAGAAACTTGCGCGCCCCTTTGCCGTGTTCCACGATCCCGCAAACGCGGAACTGGTGATTGAGAGTTTCGATGGAGTCCCCGACCTTCAAGTGCTTCGATGAGGCGAACAAATCGTCGACGATAACGTCGTCCGGCCCTTGGAATGGCCCGCCCGAAAGGTAACGGAAACCGCCGCTCACAGCATCGAACGTATCCATATCAATACCATCGATGACTTCGACGACGCCAGCAGTTGAAAGCTGAGTGACCACCGGAGCGACGGCCACGACGTGCGACAGCAGTTTGATCTTGTCGGCGACTTTGACGGAGACTGGCGCGCCGCTAACACCCATGAGCAGGGATGAGTTTGGCGGTTGCACCATAATGTCGGCGCCGATGCCTGCCTGCCGGTTCCTGCCGTCCTCCAACATACCGATGGACAGGCCGACGATCAGCAAGATTAGCGTTACCTCGATGGCGACCGCGACCACACTGATTATGGTGCGAAAGGGACGATGCACCAGGTTGGCAAGAATCATCCGGTTCATAACAGGAAGTTCGATTGTATAGGATGCAGCCAGCACAGCGGCGGAGTCAGACAGCTATCCTGCAACCCTGGTTCTTGCACTTCTGGTGCGGGAACTGAAAGGAGCGGAGCGAGGCCCTACTGCCGTCTCCTGTGGTACACCGCAAACTCGAAGCCTGGATTGGGCGGGAACAGTTCGTTGATCTTGCGTAGGCGCTCGGCCAGCGCGTTCGGCGCTAACAGAGGGTAATCCCGCTCGCGCAGGTCCTGGTAATCGAC
Organism: uncultured Acidobacteriaceae bacterium; assembly: GCA_964509525.1. Classification (GTDB taxonomy): domain Bacteria; phylum Acidobacteriota; class Terriglobia; order Terriglobales; family Acidobacteriaceae; genus Bog-257. The sequence continues at coordinate 6,075 of CAZDYZ010000012.1, read as the reverse complement.
ATCAAGATACAACGACAGGGTGTACACAGCAATGGCATCCGCAAAGGCCGCCAGCAGGTATTCATGGCGAGCCTTTTCGGCTTCGGGGCCGTTCGTGGTGGCAACTTTGCGCAGCTCATAGGCATCGAGTGAAGTCTCGCCGCGAACCTTGTCCTCCACCTGCTTCCATACCAAGTCAGCGAATTCCTGGGAGACCCCAACATGCTCCACGAAGTTATGTCCCACGTTGATGAAGAACTCGAAGGAAATAGCGAAGCTGTCTTCCATTAGCCGCGTCGAGATGAATACGCACTGCGAGTCGCCTAATGTATGGTTTCGATGACAGACGGCGCTATCGGACAGTTGCACATCGTAGCGGTCGGCGACAAGTGTTTCATCACCTAGGTTCAGCGTGAGCGGTACAAAATAATAGGCTTTGCGGTTTAGGGCGGCGGCGATAGTACGCGGTACAACTGCGACCATTCGCTCCAGGTCCGCGATGGCGGTGGTAACCTCCCCCATGACCGAGTAGCAGATACCGTTGCTGGCCTGCGAAACAGGAGCCAATCGCACGACCTCAGCGGGAGTTCGGGTTACCGTCTGGGACATCTGAGACATCAAACTTCGATTGTAACGCAAGGAAAGCCACCGTCCGAGCAAGTCGCCAGACCAGTCGGTCTTTCGTGGCGAAGGCCGACATTAGCGTGGAGGCTGCCCGAAGTGGCAATGAAAAACGTGAAGATATTCCTCTCCAGATCAGCTGGTGATCTTTCGCAAATCCATTTTCAAGGGGAATGACTGCCCGGTTACTTTAGATCCCGTCCTTCAACCTCCGACGCCCAACCGTCAGCTCCAGCGTATCATGGTAAATTCTCGGTCATTTTCCCGGCACGTTACAGATTTGGGGACAGGCGAAATTAGGAAAGGAAGGCACCGTCATAGAGATGATGCCCTGCAGTCGGTTGGGTGCGCATCAAACTGTTTAAGGCGCGAATTTCCACAGGCGCTCAAGGATTCTTGGACCTTCCGTGAGAATCCGTGCAAATCTGTACCCTATCCCAGTTGCACTGTGCACCGCTTGGCAGTAGATTCGAACTTGTGACCACGGCGACAACCGAGACATGCCGCTTGTGCGGCGGCACTGGATGGCAGACCATCGAACACGGTAAGCAGCGCGAGGCGGTGCGCTGCGAATGTCGCGTGAAGAGTCGCGGTGAGCGCCTATTGGCGGCGGCGCACATTGCACCGCGTTATGAACACTGCGAACTGAGTAACTTCGAGTGCGATTCGGAAAGGAGGGGTCCGAAGAGCATTTGGAATGCACGCTTCAATGCGGGCCGGTTTGTTGAGGATTATCCCGTTGAGAAGACGGGGTTGCTGTTCGTTGGCTCCGTCGGGGTCGGCAAGACACATCTTGCGGTCGGCATCATCAAGGACTTGATTCGCGAGAAGGGCGTACACTGCCTGTTCTGCGACTATCGAGAGCTGCTCAAGTCTATCCAGAACTCCTATAACCCGCAAGTGCAGGTGACAGAGATGGAGATCCTACAGCCTGTCTTCGACGCCGAAGTCCTGGTGCTCGACGAACTCGGCGCAGTGCGCAGCACGGAATGGGTCTTCGACACCGTCAACTACATCCTCAACAGCCGCTACAACGAGAACAGGACCACCATCATCACTACCAACTTCCCGGACATAGAGGAGCAGGATAGGCTCGAGGATCATGACCCTCGTAGCTACTCCGCCGCCGATCGGGCCGCACGGCGCGAAACCCTGGGTGACAGAATCGGCGAACGTATGCGGTCTCGACTGCATGAGATGTGCAAGAAGATTGAGATCGAAGGGCCGGATTTTCGCCTGCTTTCGAAGCAGGCCCAGTTTCGACGACACGAGGGACCGAGTCGGTTGTCGCTGCGTAACAGGGCAAAGTCTGCTCTTGAATGACGCGAATCAATAGCGATTGACTCTCAACCTGTGAAAATCCGGCAGGCTTCTGCCCCTATCCCCGCAACCCGTCCACAGGTTGGAACAGAACGGTAGCTGTTGCGAAGCAAGGGTAAATTAAGGGTCCTCTGGGCCTCCTTTGTCTTCGAGTAAACTACAATCTGCTCGTGTCATCGCAAAGCATCGAGTTCACTCCAAACGCCGACTATCGGCTATTTGCCGCAGTTCCGTCGAGGGCGGCTGTGTTCGTACTTCGCGGGAAGGAAGAAACCAACGAACCTTATGTCAGCAAGACCTCGAACCTGCAACGTCGCTTGCAACGCCTGCTGGCGCCGAACGATGGACAAAGCCGAAAGCTGAACCTGCGCAATCGCGTACGCTGGATCGAGTGGACTGCAACAGGCTCGGATTTCGAGGCATCACTCCTGCTCTACAAGACTTTGCAGCACGAGTTTCCCAAAACCTACGGCAAGCGGCTGAAACTGCGCTTTGCACCGCTGATCAAGCTCGTCCTGAACAACCCGTATCCACGCGCCGCAATCACTACTCGTATTAGCAGTCTGACATCAAACGCTCAATATTTCGGCCCGTTTCCTACACGCGTTGCGGCAGAAAGGTTCGCCAGCGACTCACTCGACCTGTTCAAGATGCGTCGTTGCACTGAGGATCTGCGGCCTGACCCGGCATTTCCCGGCTGCATTTATTCGGAGATGAAAATGTGCCTGGCGCCATGTTTCAAGGGTTGTACCGACGATGAATACAGCGCCGAGGTTAGACGCGTGCAGCAGTTTCTGGAGAGCGGCGGGCTGTCGCTCGTGCGCGAGATTGAGCGGCAGCGCGACGACGCTTCAGTCAACCTCGATTTCGAGCACGCTGCAGCTTTGCACGGACGGCTGGAGAAGCTGAGGGCCGCAGCCTCGCAGTCAAAGGAGATCGTACGCCGGCTTGACCAGCTTAACGGGGTGATGGTGCAGCCGTCGGCCGAGCGCGAAGCGGTGGCGCTGTTCAAAATTACGGCAGGGTGCATCTGCGAACCGGTGACACTTGATGTTGGCAAACATGGCGAAACATCGCATCTTGCATCGAGGCCACAGTCGATGGAGTCGCGCATCACTGAGGCACTGGCGGCAGTCGAGCCTCCCAAGCTGCGCACAGCCCTTCAGTGGATGGAGCACCTCGCGTTGCTCAAGCGCTGGTATTACCGTAGCGTAAAGGTCGGAGAGTTATTTCTGAACGACGGCAAAGACGAGCTGCCCATGCGGCGCGTAGTGCGCGGCGTGTCGCGCGTGTTCCGTGGGGAGAAACCCACAGGCGACCTGAGCGAAACCGCAGCAGAGTACTGGAGATTGAGGGGTCGCGAAGCCGGACTCGGCGAAACCTGATCGGCGTGGATCCATTAGCGCGTTTTCAAAGAAGCTCGACAATCACAAAGCAGCTTGGGCTTTGCATTTCGCTTATTACAACTTCTGCCGGATACACAAATCCCTGCGGGTAACACCAGCCATGGAAGCGGCAATCACTGACGACATCTGGAGCTTGCGGGAGCTACTCGGGCAGTCAACTTGCAAGCGCTGAAGATTCCTCACCCACCTCTAAAGAATCTGCCGAATTACTCACAAGGGCAGAGGTGGGAAGACCAAGGGAGAATGGTTGATTTTCCTGATCGTCATGTGTTCTACGTCTTATACGAGTGCCCGCAACGCGATCTGGAAAGAGGGATATTGGAGGTGCTTAAATGCGTCGATTGTCATCCACGCGGCGAGGAACCCAGCGCGCCTCGCAATCTGCTTCACCAACTAAGCAACGCAAATTTGCAGCACTACCCTAGCCTTCGCATCGGGTACGAGAAGATATTCTTGTGTCATAATAAAAGACTGCGCCACGAGTGGCGCCCGCGGGCTCGCAGTGTATCTAGTCAGCGTGATATGGACAATAAGTTCTTCGTTGGTCGCTACGGTCTGGCGCAACCAGATTTAGAGCGGTATCTGAGCGCGGCGCTTTCTGCCGGCGGCGATTATGCCGACCTCTACTTCGAATATCAAACCTCGACTTCAGTGTCGCTCGACGAAAGTATGGTGAAGTCGGCGACCGAGGGAATTTCTGTGGGCTGCGGCGTGCGCGTGATCTCCGGCGAACGCACAGGTTATGCTTACACAGACGATCTCGCGCCGGCGCGCATTCTACACGCCGCTCGCACTGCAGCGCTCATTGCTCGTGGGCCGGCAAAGCACCCGGTAGTTGGTGAAACCGACAAAGCTGCGCGCAATCTTTATCCGATCACCTTGCCGTCGGTGGAAGCGCAGGTCATGACTAAGATTGACCTTGTACAGCGCGCTGATAGGGCTGCGCGCGATTATGATCCGCGCATCCGTGAGGTCCGAGTTGGCTATGCCGATGAGCTCAGGCGAATTCTTGTTATCGGCTCTGACGGTGGCTTTGCCGAAGATGCGCAGCCGCTGGCCCGTTTAAGCGTCTTCTGCATCGCGAAGTCCGAAAGTGCGGGCTCCTCGCGCGGCACCGCAGGCGGCGGAGGACGTGTGGCAATCGACTACTTCCTGACCGAGAAAACGCCAGAGTACTTTGCCCAGGAAGCGGCGCGTCAGGCGATCATACAACTTGACGCTCGCGATGCGCCAGCCGGCGAAATGGAAGTTGTGCTCGGTCCAGGGTGGCCGGGAATCCTCCTGCACGAAGCCATCGGTCACGGACTCGAAGCCGACTTCAATCGCAAGAAAACTTCCGCGTTTTCGGACATGCTCGGCCGTCGGGTCGCCAGCGTCAAATGCACGGTGGTAGACAACGGGACCATGCCCGGACGCCGCGGGTCACTCAACGTGGACGACGAAGGCAACCAGACCGAGAATACGGTGCTGATCGAGAACGGCATCCTGAAGGGCTATCTCTCTGACAAACTGTCGTCACGTCTGATGGGTATTCCAAATACCGGTAACGGCCGTCGTGAGAGCTACCAGCACATTCCCATGCCGCGCATGACCAACACCTACATGCTCGCGGGCCAGGACGCTCCCGAAGACATTCTTCGCTCCGTCAAATACGGTGTGTACGCCGTGAACTTCGGCGGCGGACAAGTCGACATCACCAATGGCAAGTTTGTGTTCTCCGCGTCCGAAGCCTACTTGATCGAGAACGGTACAATCACTTCCCCCCTGAAGAACGCAACGCTCATCGGAAACGGCCCTGATGTGTTGACCAAGGTCTCCATGGTGGGCAACGACCTTCAGCTCGATGAAGGTGTTGGTACTTGCGGCAAAGATGGACAGTCAGTCCCAGTAGGCGTTGGAATTCCTACCCTGAAGATCGATCGCCTGACAGTTGGTGGAACTGGCGGGTAAACCCGGCTTACACGTCAAGCGAGCCGCTGGGTCGCTTTAAGGCTAGCGACCCACTGAAGGCTGCGCTCAACTTTCTTTCAGCAAGACAAGGGCTATTTCACGCCTGAGCTGGTCTCTCGGGAACCACGTTCGGCTGCTGCCCCGGGGCCGGCTTCAGCACCTGCTGAATCTCGTCTTTGGCCGGCGGAGCATTGGGATTGACACGAGCCGGCAACTCCTTGCCTTCGATGAGCATCTGGATCTCGTTGGCGTCAAGCACCTCGCGTTCGAGAAGCGCCTGGGCAATCTTTTCCAGCGCAGGACGGTTGGTCTCGAGGATGTGCCGCGCCGCGTTGTAGCCTTCATCCACAAAGCGACGGACTTCCTTGTCGATTTGCTGTGCCGTCTCCTCACTGAAATCGCGGTGCTGGCTGATCTCGCGACCGAGGAAGATCTGCTCTTCCTTCTTGCCAAAGGTGATCGGTCCCAGTGTTGACATGCCAAACTCGCAAACCATCTTGCGCGCCAGGTCCGACGCCTGTTCGATGTCGTTACCGGCTCCTGTGGTCATGGTGTTGAGAAACAACTCCTCGGCCAATCGGCCACCCATCATGATGGCTAGGCGTGTTTCGAGGTAGTCGCGCGTATAAGTGTGCTTATCGTCAATGGGCAACTGCATCGTCACGCCCAACGCCATGCCACGCGGAATGATCGTTACCTTGTGCAGGGGGTCAGAGTGTTCGCGCATGGCGGCAACCAGCGCGTGACCGGCCTCGTGATATGCGGTTACCTTTTTCTCCTCGTCCGACAGCAACATGGA
>CAZDYZ010000011.1:0-3502 GCA_964509525.1 uncultured Acidobacteriaceae bacterium | reverse complement strand
GCACCGGCGTCAGCTTCGCCCATGGCTCAAATGACGGACAGAAGGGCATGGGCTTGATCATGCTCATCCTGATCGGCACAGTACCGACTGCGTATGCGTTGAACCATGCCATCACTACGCAGCAATCGGCGGACTTTGTAGCCGTGTCCCAGCAGGCAGCCAATGCAGTGAGCAACTACGTCTCTCCCAATGCGGTCGTCGGAGATCCGCGCGAAGATGTTTCTGCTTACATTCGCACCAAGGAGTTCACGCCCAACACGGTGCTGGCGCTGCGCTCGCTGATCAACGATATTGGTGACGAGGTTGCGAATTACAGGGAGCTGCGCTACATCCCGCAAGCCGAGGTACGCAATTTCCGTAACGATATGTACTTGGTCAGCGAAGCGATTCGCCTCATGCAGAAATCCCATTTGGAGATCTCTGCCACCGACCTACACACTCTGACTAACTACAAGAAGCACGTGGACTACGCCACCAAGTTCATTCCGACCTGGGTCAAGGTTGCCGTCGCGCTGGCCCTCGGCCTCGGTACCATGATCGGCTGGAAGCGGATCGTGGTTACCGTCGGGGAGAAGATCGGCAAGGACCACCTGACCTACGGACAGGGAGCAGCAGCCGAGATTACAGCCATGGCGACGATCGGCGCGGCCGATTATTTCGGTCTGCCGGTGAGTACGACGCATGTGCTGTCGTCGGGCGTCGCCGGCACCATGATGGCCAACAAATCAGGCCTGCAATGGGCCACGGTGCGCAACCTAGTGATGGCCTGGGTACTGACTCTGCCTGTCTCCATCATGCTGTCGGCAACGCTATTCTGGGCGTTCCGGCACCTGATGGGATAGAGCGCGGGCGCGGCCTGCTGTGGCCAACTACTGCACCTTTTTCTGCAACTCCATGCACTGGTCGTGCAGTTTGGCGTCATGCGTGAGTCCGTCCGCGACCATGCACTCGTCGATCGCAGCCTTGGGGTCAGAATCCTTCAGCAGGTTGGTGAGCATGATATGCGGAGTTGGCCAGTCCGGCGAGAGCTTCGCTGCCTCTTTCAGTTGGGCGATTGCCGCGGGCAGGTCTTTTTTCTTCTGATAGACAATCGAGAGATTGTAGTGAATGCTGGCGTTTCTGGGAGCGATCTTCAGTGCTTCCTGGTATTCCGCGATGGCCTCGTCGCTCTTGCCGGCATCGTCGAGCACGCTACCCAGGTTCATGTGCGTCTGTGCATTTTTCGGTTCAATGGCCAAGGCGGCGCGGTAATGTTGGATAGCCCCAGCAAAATCCCGCCTTGCATACAGCGCATTGGCCAGGTTGTTTTGCGCCGAAGCCATTTTGGGGTTCAATTGCAGCGCTTGCTTGTATTCGGCAATCGCACCGTTCAAATCGCCATTGCGCTTCAACGCGAGCCCGAGGTTGTTGTGAGCATCGGCATTGTTCGGCTTCAGGCGCACCGCCTCCTTGAATTCCCTGATCGCATCGGTAGATCCGTGCTTGTCAAGGTAAATCCGACCAAGGGCATAGTGAGCATCGGCATAGTCTGGATACTCCCTGGTCGCTTCTCTGTACTCTGCGATGGCGTTGTCGATTTCGCCAGCACGCTCGTAGGCGACCCCTTGGTGGTAGTGGCGTTCGGCGCTGGCGGGAATAAAGGCCTTCTCCTTCGCCGGTGCGGGTTGATCAGCCGAATTTTGGGCTGCAGTTTGCCCCGGAGGAGTCTGCGGTGGCAAGGAATCAACAGGCTTTGCCGGAGCCGTCTTCGATCCGGAGCTTTGAGCCGCAGGCGCCTCCGGAAGCTGCTGCGCTGTGGCCAACCCGCAAACCATCAGCAGAACCCACGTTCTGCGCAGTGCCAAGTCGATCAGCATAATGACGACGCTCATTGAAAGTATATCGCTGGGGGTGTCGGAAACTACAGCCCCAGCGACGCCTTCACCTCGGTCACTGGCCTGTCCTTCCAGAGACGGTCATGGAGGTCGAGGGAGCAGAAGCTGCGGCTCAACATGCGGTCGAGGTAAAGTGTGCCCTGCATATGGTCGATTTCGTGCTGCAAGATGCGTGCGTACCATCCCCAGGCCTCGACGATCTCTGTACCGCTCCGGTATCGCCCAGGAAGGCGACGCGCACGTCGTAGGCACGTGGAACGATGGCCGTGTATCCGGGCAAGCTGAGACAACCTTCGAAGAACTCCACCGCCGCCGCCGACTGTACTTGAAGCACCGAATTAATGATCACATGAAAAGGGACCGGCTGCCGCTCGCGCTCTCTGATCTGCTGGGGCGAGAGGCCCGAAGAATACTGCTGTTTGTCCTCAATAACCGCGAGTTGCAAAGGCACCCCGACTTGGGGCGCGGCCAGTCCGACTCCGGGTGCATCGTTCATGGTCTCGTGCATATGCTGGATGAGCTATTGGATCTCCGGGCTGTGAATCTCTGCAGGCGTGAGAGGCCGTGCCCGCTGTCGCAGAACGGCTTCGCCGACGGTGGTGATTTTCAATTTCATGACCGTTATCTTCTGCCCCTCCGCGTGACCACCAAACACCTGCATGGCGCAGTCGTCGCCGATAACCGGACTCGGATCCTATGCAACCAAGGCAAACTCAAAACGGTGAGGCTACCCCCTGCCACCATCGCGGCCCATCTAATCCACCTCACACTCATCTGGACGGTACGGTTCGGCCGTTGCAGCTGGCCTCCACGATGAACGTAGCACTCTGAGGTTGCTGGCTGGGCCAGCGGACCATCATGGTAAAACTCCCATCGGGTACGAAGGTCGGACGGGCCCGGTTGCCGGTGTCCGCCCATTTCCGGATTCATCTAAACTAGCTGACGCTGCAGAACAACTCTGGTACTCTCTGCGCAGCGGGGAAGCCCGTAGCAATGCCGTCTGCCAAACGTACCACAAGACGGGCCAGCACGACCCATGTGGAGCAGAAACCGCAGACCGTTGTGCCATCGCATGGCCGCGATCAACACGAGCTGGTCATCATCTCTGGCATGAGCGGGGCTGGCAAAGCTTCGGCCCTGAAGACCTTCGAAGACCTGGGCTACTACTGCGTAGACAACCTGCCGGTTGGCCTGATCTCCAACTTTGCCGAACTGGTGCTCGACTCGTTGGAGATCCAGCGGGCGGCGCTGGTTATCGACATCCGCGAAGGCGCGCGTCTCGACAAACTGCCGAAGATCCTGGCCTCTCTGCGCCGTCTACTGAAGACAACGGTGCTGTTTTTGGAAGCCGGCGAGGAGGCACTGGTGCGCCGCTACAGCGAGACACGCAGGCCACATCCCCTGGGCCGGCAGCACACCGTGAAAGCATCCCTCGCCGCCGAACGTCGCCGTCTGCGACCGCTGCGAGCCGTGGCTGACCTTGTGATGGATACAACCAAGTTCAACGTCCACGAATTGCGTGCGTCGCTTATCGAACGATTCCAGGCCGGCAATCGCGACAAGAACATCCTCATCTCGTGCGTCAGCTTTGGCTATCGAGAGGGGGTACCGGAGGACGCCGACCTGGT
>CAZDYZ010000010.1:0-5482 GCA_964509525.1 uncultured Acidobacteriaceae bacterium | reverse complement strand
CATCAATACCAACGCACTGTATTTCACCGCCGGCTACAACAATCAGAAGGATGGATTGTTTGGCTTTATTGGGGTGCCCAACGCCGTTGGCCCCTAAGAGCTGACCCTGCCGACTGGGAGAATCATCCTGGCGCTATAGGTCATGTCCTCGTACATGCTGAACCATGTCTTTGGTTGCCGGAGATTACAGACGCGACGTGTACCACTGGGGCGACCCGCGTGGTACCCTTCGCGTCCACCATGGCACGGAGAGCCTGGATCGCTTTTCGTATCCCTTAATGAAAAAAAGGTTTTCGTCACATCTGCTCGTACAAGTAAATGAGGGAGGCTTTGACGAGGCCCGCCCTCGGCGGCGTTTAGTTGTTTCTTCGAAATAGCGTGCAATATGACCACGCACCCACTTTCCCTCGAAACATCTCAGGGTTGATACGGAGCGAAGCTGACGCGGTCTTCGCGACCGTAGTGGCATTGTTGACGTGACAAGGTCCCGCAAGCTGCTGAAACCAAGTGGCGGAAGCGTGTGCGAGTCGAACGCACCATTGGCACCGCGAGGCGCCAATCGCCGGTTTTGAAGACCGGGAGAGTCACCGGACCCCCTTCGCTTCCGCAGCTGGCTGGCGCGATCACCGCACCAGCGCCAGTCCTTCAGCCCGAAACTTGTGGCTTGCCGCCAGGATAGTTTCCTCTTAGAGTTACAAAGGTTGTTCACTGCGATTCGCTTCATGTAGCGACGCCTCTTCTCCAACGACAGCCTGGATTGCCGGTACCACTTTGCGCCGCAGCCGTTCGCTGCTGTGGAGTATGCGTTGGTGTCGGCAGCCTGTGGCCATTTTTACGACATGCAACGATCGGGTCGATGCTTCGGCCACAGGATATAGGACAGTGGATTATGGCGCACGCTTGAAGTTCCACTCGACATTTCGCGTCCGCGTCATGTGCAAATACGCATTATCCGACGAGTTGCCGATCCGTCACGCATCGTGAGTTCTTGCGAGAGTCCTCTCAGGATAGGCCTAAAAATTCGAAGCCGCAAAAGGCGGCCACGAATCTGCTAAATTGTACGACCGCCGGAGAGCTTCCGGTAGTCTCCCAGAACATTCTTCGTGGAGTCGTTGTATGTCTTCTCGTACCTTCCGTTTCGTCCAGCTCGACGTATTCACCAATCGCCCGTTGGAGGGCAACCAGCTAGCGGTCGTCGCAGACGCCCGTGGCTTGAGTGACGATGAGATGCAGAAGCTCGCACGCGAAACCAATCTCTCGGAAACGACGTTCATTCTGCCGCGTGACGAAGCCATCGAACGCCAGGAAGGCCACAAGGTCCGCATCTTCACTGTAAACGAAGAATTGCCGTTTGCTGGACATCCTACCCTGGGCACGGCTTGGTATTTGCGCCAGCATTCTGCAGCGGATGAAATTGTCCTCGATCTGAAGATCGGCAAGATTCCGGTGCGGTTCGAGCAGCGCAACGGCGGACTCTTTGGCGAGATGCGCCAAGCTGAACCTCAGTTCGAGCATGTGCACTCGCACGCCGAAGTTGCGAAGGTCTTGGGCGTTGGCATCGGGGAGCTTGATGACAATCTGCCTATCCAGACGGTATCCACCGGCATGCCATTCACTATCGTTCCCTTCCGGTCACTCTCCACATTACAGAACCTCAGGGTCAGCTGGCACCAAATTGCCCCGTATTTGGCAGCTGAAAACAGACATGGATTTTTCTATTTCGTCTCTCGGGAAACGGTAGCACCGAAGTCAACGCTGCACGCGCGGATGATTTTTTACAACGGCGAAGATCCTGCGACCGGGTCGGCGGCGGGTTGTTGTACGGCATGGGCGGTGAAGTACGGTGTGCTGATTTCGGAGCAGCAAGGACTGATCGAGCAGGGGATAGAAGCGCGACGACCCAGCTGGATCTACATCGTCGCGGCGAAATCAGGCGACATGGTCACCAACGTTCGCGTCGGTGGAAACGTGGTGCAGGTGATTGACGGCGAAGTTACGATGTGAATTTTCTGCGGATATCCTGTGCACGCTACAAAGCATTGCCGGTCGCTGGGTTGGGCCGATCAAGAGAATTTCTCTTCACCGCGCACGGTGCTGTTTTTTTCTGCTCTTATCGCCAAGAACCTTCTGCAGATTTAACTACTGCGGTACTTGGCAGGCTCGCAAGGTGGAGGTACGATCCGGATACGCTGCTTGCTCTGGCGAAAGAAAATTCAACAGAAGCCACTCAGTGACTGTCAATGCGCCTGGCTTACGAGGTTTGCTCAGTCGCCATGCAGGCATTACGCGAGAAGGCCCTCACAGGGAAGGTCCATGAAACCAAAACGCACTATCCTTTGCGTTGATGATGACGAGCGCGCTCTCTCCATCCGGAAAGTTATGCTTGAGACGCGAGGCTACCGCGTCCTTACCTGCTGCGATCCCGACCTCGCCATCGAGACCATGCGCCATGGCGGAATCGATCTGGTACTGGCCGAACTAATAATGACTAAAATGAGTGGTGCAAAGCTAATCCACCAGCTTAAAGCCATTTCACCCGGCACTCCGGCGCTGTTGTTTTCAGGCTCGGTCACAGCCTGCACGGAAGAGCATCTTGCCGATTGCTGGCTGCCCAAAGGCGAGTTCGCTCCTATGGAGCTGCTCGAGCGCATCCGCCGTCTCCTAGTGCGTAAACGCGGCCCCAAGCGCTACACTGCTCAACGCCAGCTCGCTTCGTAAGAGGAATGCGCAAAATGTGAGATCCGCTACTGACACGGGGATCAGCAGCTTCTAGCTTTGGACTTCACCGTGCGGAGCTATTGGTCGGCAGGTCGCAGATTCAGACTGATGCGACTGCGCGTCGGCGACTACCAGCGCGATACGTGGTGGTCGGTTTCGAAACATAGCTTTTGGCGCAACGCTAGCTATTTTACTACGACCTTGCTTTGTTTTTCGCTTGACGCACCGCTGCTTCATTATCTGAGATACGCCTGGGCGAAGTTGCACTCATGCGGTGGTGTGGACGCTTCCCTCCGGTATGACTGGTCACCTGCGACCACCAACCCCTTCCAACGCAGAGATGGCATCTTTTATGCGCTCACTTTCCCTCTTACTGTTGCGCACAAGTCTTGAATACCGATACCTCTGCTGTCGGGGCTGCAGAGCAGCCGTAGTGTAACGGTTGTTTAGCGATAATGCTAAATATGTTGTGGTGAATTAAGAACTAGGGACAGGTCCCATGAGTTGCATATCACCCTACTCAGATTCAGATCCAGCAGCGGTCATAAGCCGGCAACGTTTGTCACAGTCCCCCCATACGGGTCTTGGAGGAGTTAAAGGACCTCGAATGTGGTCCGTGGGAGTCGGGCATCCAAGTTCCATCTGTGCGGGATACAACGGGAAGGCACGAGAAGGTACCACAACAACAGCTTAGTGCTCTTGCGGAAGAGCAATTTACTACTCTACTGGCATTCGGAGCATCACGACTATGGGCTAAACTTAATTACTCGATATCCGCAGTGGCTGCCACGACCGAATTGAACAGTATTGGGGAGGACGTTTTGCCGCCAAGAAAGACTTACCACATGACACCAGAGCAGTTTCGCGAGTATGGGCGTGATGTGGTGGACTGGATCGCCGACTACTACGAACGGATCGAGACACTTCCTGTTCTCTCCCAGGTCAAACCAGGAGAAATTCGGCGCACGCTTCCCGCTGAACCGCCTCTTCATCACGAAGCTTTCGAGACGATCCTGAACGACATCAACCAAGTAATTCTTCCGGGCGTGACCCACTGGCAATCACCTAATTTCTTTGCCTACTTTCCGGCAAACGCTTCTGGCCCATCTATTCTCGGTGACCTGCTCTCCTCCGCTCTGGGTGTGCAGGGAATGTTGTGGGCCACCAGTCCGGCGTGCACAGAATTGGAGACCCATGTGCTGGACTGGCTTGTCCAGATGCTTGGATTGCCCCAGAAGTTTCTATCATCCCGTAGCGGAGGAGGCGTCATCCAGGACACCGCGTCCAGTTCATCGCTGTGCGCAATGCTTGCCGGACGCGAGCGTGCGACCCACAGTGCCAGCAATCGGCATGGTTGCAATGGACGCCTTGTGGCCTACACCTCGAGCGAGGCACATTCATCGCTTGAGAAGGCCGCGATGATAGCCGGAATTGGTGTGGATAATCTGCGTCTAATCGAAGTTGATGATCGTTTTGCCATGCGGAGCGAAGCACTCAAGGGTCAGATCGAGAAGGACCGCGACGCCGGTCTAGTTCCTTTCTTCGTTTCTGCCACCGTAGGGACCACTTCTTCGAATGCGCTGGACCCGTTAAGCGCCATTGGAGGGATATGTCGCAGCGAAGGCATTTGGTTCCATGTAGATGCCGCCATGTCGGGTACTGCGGCGCTGTGTCCCGAGTTTCGTTTCATCCAGAATGGAGTTGAACTCGCCGACAGCTACACCTTCAATCCTCATAAGTGGATGTTTACAAACTTTGACTGCAACTGTTTCTACGTTGCCAATCGAAAGGCTCTCATCGATACGTTGAGCGTCCTGCCGGAATATTTGCGGAACACTCCAACCGAGTCAGGTGCAGTCTTCGACTACCGCGACTGGCATATCCCTCTCGGCCGCCGCTTTCGTTCTCTCAAGCTATGGTTTGTTATTCGCCATTACGGAGTCGAAGGACTTCAGTACCACGTCCGCCGGCACATTGAAATGGCGCAGCAATTTGCTGAATGGGTCAAAGAGGATGATCGATTCGAAATGGCTGCACCGGCACCGCTAAACTTGGTGTGCTTCCGCCATCGGGGCGGAGATGAGAGCAACCAGCGTTTGATGGACCGCCTCAATCGGAGCGGTGATCTGTATCTTACGCACACCCGTCTGAATGATCACCTTACTCTGCGGTTTTGCGTCGGCCAAACCAGCACCGAGCAGCGTCACGTCGAGCAGGCATGGAAGCGGATCCAGGAGGAGGCGGCACGACTGTAGTCGACCCACAGTTTGTTTGGAGCCATCGTTGGCAAAAAGCCCACTTGCGGGGAGGAGTCGGAGGTCATTACAGACGCGCCATCACTTCCGGAGATATGTTCGCTCCGCAGGATACGATCACGACCGTTTTCCCTTGCTGCTGCGGTATTTCACTGAAAAATGCTGCGATGGCAACACCAGCAGCACCTTCAATTGTCCAGCCGCGCTGGTGAGCCCATCGCATCGCGTTGAGGATTTCCGATTCCGCGACCAAAACTTTGCGGTCAATGACGTTCTTACATAAATCGAACGTCAACGACCCCGGTTCAACGCCGCCTGCCGTGCTCTCCGAAACCGTCGGTTGCTCAGGAAAGTCGATCATCTTTCCCGCTTGGAGACATTCATACATTACCCGTGAATTTACCGGCCAGCAGCCAACTATCTCTGTTTGTGGGGAAACCGACTTCATGTAAGCACCTATACCTCCAATCAGCCCACCGCCTCCGACCGCCACATAGATGACATTGATG
>CAZDYZ010000009.1:0-9223 GCA_964509525.1 uncultured Acidobacteriaceae bacterium | reverse complement strand
AAGGTCGCCGCGTACACAATCTGCTGATCGGTGGGCAAGTGGCGCTTACGATGTTACTGCTGGTTGGTGCGGGCGCCGCGACCCGGGGCTTCATGGAGCTTTACCACACGCCGTTGGGTTTCGATCCGGAACATCTTCTCGCCTTTCAGTTGGTGTCGCCCCGCGGTGCCTATCCCACTTGGGAAAAGCGCGCCAACGCATCTGAACAGTTCCGCGAAGCTGTAGCGCATGCGCCCGGTGTTACTTCCGCCGCCATCTCAACCACATGGCTGCCGCCCTTTGCCGCCTTTGACGCTCCGGTCGAGATCGAAAGTAAGCCCTCAGCGCAGGAGCAAACCGCTTCGCTAACGTTAATCAGCCCAGAACTGTTTGCCACCCTTCGCCTTCCAGTGCTTCTGGGACGAGTATTCAACGGCGCAGAGAACCTGCGCGCCGCCCACTTGGCTTTGGTGAATGAGTCTGCCGTACGGCGCTATTTCGGAGGCCAAAACCCGATTGGGCAACACATCCGCAGCCCAATGCTGAAGATAAACCAACCTGAACTGCTGACTGCGGACGATCCCGACGGCTGGCTGGAAATCATCGGGGTGGTTGCCGACGCGCGCAATGAAGGCCTCGATCACCCTCCGGGTCCGGCTGTATACCTACCGGAGACGTTTGTGCTACCCCCCAACATTGCTCTGATCGTACGAACTTTTGGAGATCCTGAGGCCACTTTGCCATCCATACGCAAGCAAGTTCGCACTCTTAGCTCGGATGTTGTGTTATCGAACGAGCATAGCGTGATGTGGTGGCTGTGGAGTGACGCCTGGGGACGTGAGCGCTTTGCTGCTGCGCTTTTCGGGACTTTCGCTGCACTGGCGTTAGCCTTGGCCGCCACCGGACTCTATGGGGTAGTGTCGTACGCAGTGTCGCAGCGTGCACGGGAGTTTGGCTTGCGCTTGGCCGTGGGAGCACGAAAGACCGATGTTGTCTGCCTGGTGCTGAAATCAGCAGCGGTCACGGTTGGGGTAGGACTCGGCATCGGAATGTTGTTAAGCCTTGGCCTGAGCCGGATCGTGGCCTCGTGGGCAGGAGGCAATTCGCGTGATCCGATGATGCTGTTGATGGTTGCAGTCATATTTGTCTCAATTGCTATCGTAGCCTGCGTGATGCCTGCGAGACGAGCCGCCTCGATTGATCCTATGCATGCTTTGCGCATGGAGTAAGGGTAGCCAACGGAAGTAACCGCGCCGCTTAGCTTTTCGTGCAAGTGCCTTGGGCGGTGACGTCGGTTGATGCAGCCTGTGTTGTTGTTAATAGTGAAGATCCGGTTGGTCTGACCCGCTAACGTGTGGAGCGAGCGGGTTTCTCCCGCTGTTCGAACGGCAAAATTTGGGTTGGGTGTATTGAGGTAGTTGAGAAGATTCGTGGACTGCCAATAGTAGGCACAGCACCGACAAAGGTTTCTCACTGGCAACCCGCGTTACAATTGGATGGATCACAAGAGATCAAGAATTTCATAGAGTAAGAAAGGGTCGCCCTGTGAATGTTGGCTTTATCTTGACCACTCCCAAAACGGTTAGACAAGCGGCAGGCAGGGAACTCGACCGTGAATGCCGAACGACCATTTTTAGGTGATGTGCGTCCTAGCAAATAGGACCGGAATGGAATGATAAAAGGTGGAGGCCAGAAATGCCCGACAAGAGAGAAGATTCCCCTATATCGCAACTGGGTTCTCTTGAGTTGACTGAGGAACTCATTCGCATACGCGCCTACCATTTGTTCATAAAGCACGGCTGCCAGCACGGACATGATCTGGACGATTGGCTCCAGGCGGAGGCTGAGGTGATGGGGACAAAGCTCGGGGCTGCTTCCGATGAAGCCGCAACCGAACTTGATACAGCCACGGCTGCAGCGGCGTGACTCTTGCGGTTTGAGAGAGCGATGTTGCCAAGCCGATGCCGCTTTGTGCTGCCAAGAAGTAGCCCGATTCGACGTAGCTAATAGGTGAGGACATTTCCGCTGGAATGCACACGAGCTACCGTGAGGAGGGGATATTCTGCGCCTGTGCCAAAAAACAATCTGTCGTGTGAATTCCGTATACAATTTCTTGGCCATTTACATCTCCTCTACCGCGCTGCGGCTACAGGAGGCAGCTGGGCAGGCTCGTGCCCTTGACGACTGCCTGCATGACCGCTCGTGGCTGCCCTTCAATCTCAAGGTTGTAATTGCTTTCGCACTAGAGGATTATCTTCTTGCTATGGCTGCATAGGATCGGGTTAGCACTCTCCCTCATCGTCGCTCTTCTTCTGACCGTATGGACGGCGGCAGCGCTCTATTTTGACTCGCCGTACTCCCGTTTGCGGACACCCGCAGCCGCGTTGTACCTCATTGTGGTACTGGCAGCCCTTTTCTTGCTCCGCCGCGGTCACATCGGCCTGCTAGTTGCCTGCGCCGGATTCGTTATCGTCGCCGTCTGGTGGCTCTCGCTTAAGCCGTCCAATCATCGCGACTGGCAACCTGACGACGCCGAAAGTGCCTACGCCGATGTCAACGGGGACCAGATCGTCATCCACAATTTCCGCAACTGCGACTATCGCACTGAGAAGAACTACAGCTGCCGTTGGGAAACCCGTTCCTACAATCTGGCAAACCTCCGCCATGCCGATATCTTCATTACCTGGTGGGGTTCGCCCTGGATCGCACATCCCATTGTCAGCTTTGACTTCGGTGATCAGGGTCGCGTCGCCATGTCCATCGAAACCCGCGACGTGGTTGGCCAGAGCTATTCGGCCATCCGTGGATTCTTCCGCCAGTACATGCTCACCTACATTGCCAGTGACGAGCGCGATGTCATTCGCTTGCGTACCAACTACCGCAAGGACGAGGAGGTATACCTGTTTCGCACGATTGTCAGGCCACCTCTGGCGCGCAAGATCCTCCTGGAATACCTGGAACGTATCAACAGCCTGCACCTTCGTCCCGAGTGGTACAACGCCTTGACCAACAATTGCACCACCAACATCGCGGTGTCGGCCGCTGAGGCTCGTAACGTACGCACGCGCTTAGACTGGCGCATCCTGCTCAACGGCAAAATGGACGAGATGATGTACGAACAGGGAAGCTTGGTCACCGATGGCCTGCCGCTGTCTGCTCTGAAGGAACAGGCGCACATCAACGCTGCAGCAAGAGCCGCTGACAACAGTCCTGACTTCTCCAAAATCATTCGCCAAGGACGGATAGGCTTCACGGAAAAGCCGTCAGTCCCATCGCCCCTCTCCCCGCCGATCTCATAACAAAGATCAGAGTCGCAGCTACTTCTATCGTGATCGGTGCAGCGAGGTTGAAGTCCAGGATGGGGAGGCAAAGAATCGCAGAATGGCAGAGCGGACAAGATACGTCCTTCCCCGGGGGCAATCCTACCCCTTATCCTACCTTTCACTCCGCACCGGAAATAACTCGCTGCCATACCTATATCTGGCAATACGAAACCGGAGCGTGATTTCAATTGTTGCCCTTGAGGGGTACGCGAGAGTCCTCTTGTCGATCATTAAAGCGAATAGCCAAGAGCGTTATGTCGTCTTCGGCTTCGCGGCCAGAAGCTCTGTCGGACCATCGTGATAACTCGTCCAGGAACCCATCGACGAACTGGGCCGCCGACAGATCATGATGGTTCTGGAGAAAGAGCTTGAAGCGATCTACCCCAAATTCCTCTGCAGCGGGGTTGGTCGTCTCCAGGATACCGTCTGTATAGAGGACACCCCAGTCGCCCTCCTTGAAAGGCAACTCCATCGCAGTGTATGTGGCTTGCGGGAAAGAGCCGAGGAACAGGCCGTTTTCCACGACATGGCGAGTTGCTCCTGCTGACTGATCCCTCAAGATTAACGGCGGGTGTCCTGCGCCCGCGTAGCAAAGTCTTTGCTCTTCCGTGTCGATCAACACGTAAGCTGCGGTAACGAAGTGTCCCTGGAACTTTCCACACAGGGCCTGATTCAGACCGGCCAGTACACGCGCCGGATCAGTGGCACAACCGGTTTGCATGCCCAGAGCAATCTTGAGCATGGAGGAGATCAGCGCAGCAGGCATGCCATGGCCGGAAACATCTGCCACCAGAACCCCGATGCGTTTCTCGTCGATCCGGATGAAGTCATAAAAATCTCCTGCCACTGACGTCATGGGGATGTAACGGGCTGCCATGTCCAGACCTTCAATGGTCGGGATTTCCCGCGGCAAGATAGAGAGTTGAATCTGTCGGGCGGTCTCCATTTCGCGTCGGATGTTTTGCAACTGACTCGCCAGCTGTTCTCGCATGCCGCGGAGCACAAGGTGCGTGCGTACGCGCGCCTTGACAACCGCTGGCGAGAACGGCTTATGGATATAATCGACTGCCCCGACCTCGAAACCCCTCGTTTCATCTTCGGTCTCGGTCTGACCCGTCAGGAAAATCACGGGGATGTCCTGAGTATGGGCGGCTGACTTGAGGCGAGTACACACCTCGTAACCGTTCATCTCGGGCATCATGACATCCAGCAGAATCAAGTCCGGCGCCGGATCTTGATTGGCGAGTTCCAGTGCCTTCGCGCCATTGGTCGCGATGCGAACCTTATAGGTGTCCCTGAGAATCGAGTTCACAATCTGGATGTTCGCGGGGGCATCGTCTACCAGGAGCACGGTTTTCTGTTCGTCGTTCATCATTTTGCCTCTTCCCGATTCAGACTGTGTTCTTTGACGATGCCATCCAGCTTTAGAAGCGCTCCGGCGAAATCGAACTCGCTTATGTCAGCACCAAGCGCGTCCAGGCGCTCCTTCTCGACTGCCCCGGCGAGAATGTTTTCGACCGTACGGAAAGTCTCTTCCGAATCGCCGTCGCTGGCCTCAAGCAAGCTCCGCAGTCGCGCGACTTCACGTGAAGCAGCCACTGGATCGAAGCTCGTTCTCGAATCGCTTTTCCCAGCGGTTGTTGTTGATGTACCCAAGGCCTGCTCAATGGCCTCGATTTGAGAACGCAGCAACGAGGTGAAATCCCCAAGGCTGGAAGACACTGCTGGATCCCTGCCGGGAATTGCCTTCTCCAACTTCTCCGCGGCCAGTTGCACTCGCTTGATCCCGAGATTGCCAGCGACGCCCTTTACCGTATGAGCAATGCGCTCAGCCAACTGACGGTCTTCGCTTTGCAGGGCAGCGGAAACCTGCACTCCCGCCTCCCCATACTTCGCCGCAAACTTCAAGAGCATGTCCCGGTACAAGCGTGCGTTCCCTGCTACTCGTTTGAGGCCATCCTTGAGGTCAATACCTTCAATCTCAGCAATATCGCTGAGGGACCGGGGGGGAGCCACCTCCACCTTGGTCACCGCAGGGCTCGGAGACTGAACGCTATGTGGCTAGATCTAGCGCATCAAAGTCGCAAACAGCGAGTCGGGATCAATAGGCTTGCTCACATGGTCGTTCATCCCCGCTTGCAGGCACTTTTCGCGATCGCCGGCCATCGCGTTTGCGGTCATGGCTACGATGGGTAGCGTACGGAAGCGTGGATTGGACCTGATCGCCTGGGTAGCCGAGATCCCATCCATCACAGGCATCTGCATATCCATCAGCACCAGGTCGTACTCCCGCTCGCCCACCTTGCGGACCGCAACCTCACCGTTCTCTGCCACATCGACCGATACCTTGGCGTTTTCCAGCAGTCCCATGGCGACTTCCTGATTGAGTTCATTGTCTTCCACCAGCAATATCCGCGCCCCGCGTATTTGCTCGAAAGCAAGATCCGGGCCGGCCTCGACTTCTCTCGCCACCTGATGATCGCCGCTCAAAGCCTGGATAGCTGAGTCAAACAGCATCGAAGCAGTTACAGGCTTAATTAATACATTGTCAAAGGCTGCTTCCTCAGCCTGCTTCAACACCTCTTCACGACCATAGGCGGTCACCATGACCAGATGCGGTGGAACCGCTGCTTTTGGCAGGGCACGGATCCGCTTTCCGGTTTCTATGCCATCGAGGCCAGGCATCTGCCAGTCAAGAAAAACGATGTCGTAGGGCTCGTTGCGTTCGGCCGCCTGCCGGACCATCTCGATGCCTTCCTGGCCGGACGGCGCTTCATGCACCACGAACGTCATGCTTTCCAGCATGCTCGACTCGATTTCACGGGCCTGGGGGTTGTCGTCAATGATCAAGACACGCCGCCCGCGAAGGTCGGGGCGGAACAAACGCTGCGTGGTAGCGTCACCCTTGGCGAGATAAGCCGTGAACCAGAATGTGCTGCCCTTGCCGACCTCGCTTGTGACTCCCACATCGCCGCCCATTAGCTGCGCCAATTTCTTGGAGATTGCCAGACCAAGTCCGGTGCCGCCGTGCTGCCGCGTAGTGGAGGCATCTGCCTGCTCGAATGCCTGGAAGAGGCGTCCCATTTGCTCTTCGGTCAGGCCGATGCCGGTATCGCTGACCGAGAAGTAAACCAGCTGACCCTTTTCATCTTCTTCCTGGACGTGACTTTTGACGATAATCTCGCCACGCTCTGTGAATTTGACGGCGTTGTTGCAGAAGTTGATCAGAATTTGCCCAAGGCGCAGCGGGTCGCCTTTCGGGTGCATATAAACTGCCGGATCGATGTCGAAGATCAGTTCCAGGCCTTTGGCCGCGGCCTTCTCCGAGATCAGATTGCTGACGTTTTCCAGTACCTTCTCGATGTCGAAGTCGATGTTCTCAATCGATAGTTTTCCAGCCTCGATCTTGGAAAAATCCAGAATGTCGTTGATGATGCCCAACAGGTGCTGCCCGGACTGTTGAATCTTCCGGACGTAACCCCTCTGCCGGGGGTTGAGTTCGGTCTTCAGTGCCAGATGAGACATGAGGATGATCGCATTCATCGGCGTCCGGATCTCATGGCTCATATTCGCGAGGAACTCCGATTTGATCTTAGTGGCTTCTTCTGCCACTTCTTTGGCACGTCGGCATTCCTCCCCAGTCGCGGCTAAGGCGATGTTGGCAGCCTCCAGCTCTTCTTTGCGAGCGATGATCTGGCGTTCCGAAGCAGCAAGGCTTTCCGCCTGGGCCTGGGTCTGTTGCAGAAGTTCTCTGGTCTCAATGTTGCGGGACAGTATTTCCGAGTTCACCGCCAAAACGGGCAGCAGAGCATCGAGCAGGGCCTGCTGCCTCTCCGATAGCGAGGAAACTGGTGCCAGTTCGAGCACGCCCAACACAAGGTCTCGACTGACCAGCGGCATAAAGAGGAGAACACGGGGTGTGATGGTCCCTATTC
Source organism: uncultured Acidobacteriaceae bacterium (assembly GCA_964509525.1). Taxonomy (GTDB): domain Bacteria; phylum Acidobacteriota; class Terriglobia; order Terriglobales; family Acidobacteriaceae; genus Bog-257. Next base: position 1,986 of record CAZDYZ010000009.1, on the reverse strand, counting down.
CGGTCGAAACACGGAGTTGATCACCCTCGTTGGTCGGCAGCACCAGAGGCCGCCGTTCGACCGCCGCCTGCCCAATGAGCCCCTCGCCCAGGGCAAACTCCCGGGCTTCGTCGGGGCGATCCAGCGCAAAGCCACCAACACGAGCCAAACGTGTCTGACTCTTATCGTTGATGTAAAGAGCTCCGTAGAGCAGTGAAACGGATTCCGAGAGGCGCGAAAACAACCGGTTCGCGAAGCCTGCAAAATCTTCGGCTGATTGGATATGCTGCACGGTAGCCGCCACCTCTGCCTTGACCCAGCCTGAGATCTCGCGTCCTCGAGCGCCGCTTTGCAGGGTACTCAATGCCCGGCTGATCTCGCCGATTTCGTTGCTGCGGTCTTGAAAGGGGATCACCTCGTCCAACCGCCCCTCAGCGAGATTCTGGATGCTGCCGCGTAGCGCCAGCAGCTCCTGCACCACTTGAGTCTCGACGAAGTACGAGGCGATAGCCCAGGAAACTGCAAGGCCAAACGTGATGACCAACCATGTAACCAGAATAGTGTGATGGGTTTTGTTCGACAGATCCTGCGATTGCTGGTTGACGGACACTTGCATCGTATCCACTATGTCGGCCACGGCCTGCCTTGCCCGCTGCAATTCTGCGTCCACGCCCCCGCGCATCAGGTTCATCGCCTTGTCATTGTCATTGATTAAGGTTGCGGCCCGAACGGGTCGCGAGTCAGCTACCGCCTTATCAAACAGACCCGCAGCTGCCCTGACCTGCTTGGCGCGCTCTGGGCTCTGGTGTGGTATCTGGGCGATGATTTCCTGGTAATCGGCGTAAGTCTTGTCTAATTCTCCTTCAATTTTCCGCATTCTGTCGGGGTCCAGTTCGGCAATTTCCTTGTATAGATACCAGCCGTATCGCGTCGACATGGCTCGTGCCTCGGTCAGGCTCTGCAGCGTCTGGATGTCTTCGCCGATCAACTCGCTGTACCAGGAATCGATCCTCCTGCTTTCGATCGACGAGTACAGGCCTGCGACCATCACCATCACTACCAGCGGAAGCAGGGCAAGCAGTAGCTTCCTTCGAAGTCTTACATGTGAAAACAGCGCCATAAATTTCTCCGCGGCCAACTCTGGAGTGCATCCATGTAAGGTCAGTGCAACGAAAGGCATGGATGAGAGCGGCGGATTGCTAGGGACGGGTTTCGACCCTGGGAGGTCAATTCAAGCCAACCGGTCACTCAAGTTAACCATGCTCAAAGGGCATGGTCTCTGCTCCCCGGATTCAATTGTCTTCAAGACTTCTTGACCAGGTTTGTCGAAAAATACTGGTTGAGACCAGCCGCCACCTCTTTCAGTCCGCGGTCAAGATTAAGATCCAGCGCCGTCACCACTGCTGAAATCCCCTTGCCCTGCGCCGGTTCAGACTGAGAATAGAAATGCGACCAGACGACTTTACCCGACTTTCGGTCATACAGCTCAAACTCCATGGACACCAGCCCGACAATATTCGCGCTGTCGACCTCTTCGAAGTCGTAGAGCTTGCCCCGGATGACAAATTGTCCCTCCGAGGTGCTCCCCAGACCAGATACGGACTGATAATCGCCGGAAGCACCCAGCACTCGAATCAGTTTGTTCTTGAGCATTTCGACCGGCGGCTCCGCCCAGCGACTATATTGGTAAGTCCCGATCTCATTTGTGCCAATTCGATACGCGATCGGCGTGTCATGAAAGATTTCTGAGCCGCTGATGCTTCCCACCAACAGCGAGACGGGATAGGCGCTAGTCGCATGTGCGGGTGCTGAAGGAAGCTGGACCGTGTAGTACCTGATGGGCCGGCCAGCACCGCACCCGCTCAGGCTCAGGGTGAGCAGGGAGATCAGAACAAAATACCAGCTTCGATGCATAGAAACCTTCTTTGTGTGTCCTCGAGTTTGATTCAAGGGTCTTGAACTTGAACTACTCTCCAAAATTCTCCCGCCACTCCCCCTAGGGATCGA
>CAZDYZ010000008.1:0-1653 GCA_964509525.1 uncultured Acidobacteriaceae bacterium | reverse complement strand
TGATCGCCTTGTGCGCGTTCAGCAGGAGCCCAAAAAGTATGTAGAACATCAGGGGGAAGGTCAAAACCGATACGGTGTACATACGCAGACGAAGGTTCTTCAAGAACTCGTACTTAGCTTCCTTAAAGTAGATCTTCGCCGTGTGCAGCTGCGAACGCTCGGTGCTTGCATTACTCAGGGCTAAAGTTGCGGTGCTCATGATCTCTCCTCGCGATTCTCAGTTGGGACGTTCGTTTGGCTGACTGTCCTGAGTCAGAGCCAGGAATGCGTCCTCCAGGCCCGCGCTGGTAATTTCCAGTCCGGACAGAGTCGGGTCGGCGGCCAACAGTTCACGCACAACTGGCTCGACTGCGCTGGTATGAATCTCGACGGCTTCGCGGTCCTCCCTCACCTCGCGCACGCCCGCCATCTGACGCAGGCGGTTGAGATTGAGAGTAGTGATGCAGCGAATCCGTTTCCCGCTGGTCTTCGCTTTGATCTCGGCCGGCGTGCCCTGCGCGATGATCTCTCCCCGATTGATGACTGCTATGCGATCGGCCAGCGCGTCAGCTTCGTGCAGGTAATGGGTTGTAAGCAGCACGGTCTTGCCCCGGCTCACAAGTTGGCGAATCTCGTCCCACAACAGGCGGCGCGCTTCTACGTCCAGTCCCACCGTGGGCTCGTCGAGGAAAAGCAGGTCGGGATCACCACAGATGGCGAGAGCAAACAACACCCGCTGCTTCTGTCCGCCGGAGAGCTCGCCGAATTTGCGCTCACGCAGTTTCTCCAGGCCTGCAGCAGCAAGAACCTGCTCTGCCAGCATTGGCCTCTGATAGTACGTGGAAAACAGATCGACATGTTCGCGCACCCGCAACGTCTCAGGAACCCGTCCGACTTGCAGCATGGCGCCGGTTCGCAAGCGGTTCTCGGGATTTGTGGGATCGCTGCCGAATACACGCACTCTGCCCACGTTGGGCGGCATCAAGCCCAGTAGCAGTTTGACCGCCGTGGTTTTGCCGGCGCCGTTCGGCCCCAGTAACGCCACCACCTCGCCCGCGCGTACTTGGAAGTCCACTCCGCGCAGAGCCTGGATCGCGCCGTAGTTCTTGCTCACTCCCTCAAGCCTGGCGACCGCCTGATCCAATGGCATGGCGTTGGCACTTTCGCGATATTGTTCTGCGGTTGCGATCATTCGGCCTCCCAAGTTGTTCACCGCTTGTGAAACATAGGATCGCGCAAGCTCCACGCCCCCACCAGTGCCATCCATCACGCATTAGGCGTGACAAATGTCATCCAAGCTGCTGGCTGAAGACTTGGAAAAAGCTAGGCTGACGAGGATTTGGGAGAAGCCTTTCCCAATTTGGGAATTCGTGTTACGAATTCAGAACGCAAGGGAGAAATCCACAGCGAATTAGTGAGATGATGTCTTGCCTTCACCCGGACCAGATAATCTGTAACTTTTCCCGCCGAGCAAGGCACCGAGACTGTTCGGATTTCGTAATGCTTTCGCCATCTCTAGGATTTTGCACAATTTTCGGTCACTAGGCGGGGCAGTTTTGATATGATCTTCGGCGGTCTTGGAGCGTAGTCGATGCTGCCAGCTGGCAAAAGTTTGCGCACTCTGCGGGAAAAACTCGGCCTCACCATGCGTGATGTGGAGAATTCGAGCGCGCG
>CAZDYZ010000007.1:0-1557 GCA_964509525.1 uncultured Acidobacteriaceae bacterium | reverse complement strand
ACTCATAGCCAGAGTTTCGAGACGTTCGTGCGTTGTCATATCCACGCCTTCCACTTCCTGGGTGGGGTCGCACGCGAACTCTGGTATGACAATCTGGCAACTGCTGTCGCCGAGCACGACGGGAACCTCGTCCGTTTTCATCCCCGCTTCCTGGCCTTCGCCCGCGAATACAGTTTCCTACCGCAAGCTTGTCATGTGCGGGCCGCCTGGGAAAAAGGAAAAATCGAACGATCGGTGGGATACCTACGGCAGAACTTCTGGCCCCTGCGCACCTTCACCGACTTAGCCGATGTCAACCTGCAGGTACGGCAGTGGCTCGAACAAGTTGCCCATCAACGTCGGCACCGGGAAACCGGCCAGACTCCCCAAGAACGCTTTCAACCGGAAGCCTTGCGAGCTTTACCCGCCATCACCCCTGATTATCGTGATAGCACTGAGGCCTTAGTCCACAAGGATCTTCGACTCTCCTTTGACGGCAATCGCTACTGTGCACCGCCGCGTTATGTAGGCCACCACCTCACGGTTAAAGCGGATGCTTCCTCGGTCACCATTTATGACCAGTGTCAGGAGGTCATTTCTTACGCCCGCTGTTGGCAGCGTGGGCAGACTTTGGGTGCCGAGCGTTTTCAAAAGGAACTGTTCGCACAATTAGCTGCCGCCCGGCGCTCGGCTGCTCAACAACGCTTGGTCACCTTATTGGGTCCGCCTGCTGAACTCTATCTGCGCCGCCTGGCGGACACCGACCGTTCCCTCACCCGACAAATCCGAGAACTCCTCACTCTCATTCGGGACTATGGACCGGAAGCGGTGGCTGCCGCTCTCAGCAAAGCTCATGCCGCGGGCGCTTTCGGCGCCGATTACATTGCTAACATCCTCCGCCAGCAACAAATGCAGCGTGAGGTCCAGCCCCCGCTTCGCTTCCAAGACCCGCAGCTCAACGAACTGGCTACCGACCCCTTATCTCTGCTTGACTACGACGCTCTCATTCTCCGTGCCAAAAAGGACTCCGATGACCTCCCTGCAACAGAAGCTGGATCAATTAAATCTGACGACCATGAGCCACCATCTGGATCAGATGCTGGCTGACGCCGCCACCCGAAATCTCAGCCTCGCGCAAACCTTGGAAGCGCTCGTCGACCGCGAGCTCGAGGGCCGCCATCAGCGTTCCATCGAACGCCGCTTCAAACTCTCCCGTTTACAGAGCAAGCCTTCCATCGACAGCTTCCACTTTAACCATCACAAGTCTCGCTACCTGCTCAAGACTCGCATCCTTCGCCTACTCGATCTCGACTTCCTGCGCAACGGCACCAGCGTTTGCCTCATTGGCAATCCTGGCGTAGGCAAAACCTATCTGGCCAAGATCGTCGGCTGGCGCGCCTGTCAGGCCAACCAACGGGTGCTGTTCACCACCGCCATGGACATGCTCAACCATCTCCTGGCTTCTCAGGTCGATCATTCCCTGATTCGCAAACTCAAAATCTATACCGAACCTGCTTTGTTAGTCGTCGACGAGCTGGGATATCTTTCCCTCGATCAGCAGACTTCCAACCTCTTCTA
>CAZDYZ010000006.1:0-4575 GCA_964509525.1 uncultured Acidobacteriaceae bacterium | reverse complement strand
AGGCAAGCTGAGGGCACTGTATGTTGTAGGCTCCAATCCTGTTGCCCGCTACAATCTTGATCCGTTCATGCTCTCCCGCAGTTTTGTTGTAGTGCAGGACATGTTCCTCACAGAGACGGCCAGCATCGCTGACGTGGTCCTGCCGGTCGCAAATGCATATGAGAAGACCGGGACGTGCACCAACAGCTGCGGCGACGTCCAGATGTTGAAGAAAGCGGGTGAGTTTGCCGGAGTTCGCACTGACTTCGAGTGCATCGTCCGCATCGCTGATCGCATGGGGTATGACGTTCACAAGCTTGTTCCGTTCGTCGGGGGAGGCACGCGCGCCGACATGGGACAGAGCCGCGGTGCACAATCGGGCGAAGCCGATCGTCATGCCGTCTGGCTTTCCCAGCACAACCTGGAGCCGAAGATGAGCCCGTTGGATCCCACCGCCATGCTGGACGAAATTCAGCGGCTGGTACCGGGATATGACGTCTCCCGTCTTGGCCTGCTCTCTGGCCGTGATGAACCTACGCGATTGGTGCAGATCAGCGGCGAAACAGGTTGGGGGGATCCGCAACTTGTGCTGCCGTCCCGCGACACACTGTTCACCTCTGGCACCCTGGGCCGGTATTCAGCCACTCTGAACTCTGTGATGGAACGCTACGGTACTTCTGCCGACAAAGAGGTCGCAGCAGACTAACTCCATGGGCATGGGCACCTTCATTGTCGTTTCGCTGGTCAAGATCGTGCTGGCGGTCTTCGTCCTTCTGACAGCTGTGGCCTACACCACGTTGCTGGAACGTAAAGTTGTTGCCCACATGCAGAACCGCTGGGGACCGTCGCGTGTTGGTCCGTTTGGCATCTGGCAACCGCTCGCTGATGGCTTAAAGTTTATCTTTAAGGAAGATCTAACACCTCCTTATGCCAACAGGCCCTTATATCTGGCAGCCCCGATAATTGCGCTGGTTACAGCGCTGACCTCGATGGCGGTGATTCCCATCGGCGGTTGGATCACGTTGGGCGGGATCCACACCCCGCTGGAGATCACCGATGTGAATACCGGCTTGCTGGTCATTCTGGGAGTCGCCTCGGTAGGCGTTTACGGAGTGGCCCTCGCCGGCTGGTCGTCCAACAGTAAGTATTCGATGCTGGCCAGTTTGCGTGCGTCGGCTCAGATGATGAGCTACGAGATCGCGCTCGGTTTGTCTCTGATTGGGGTGCTGGTTCTTGCCGGTAGCTTCAGCCTGCGCGCAATCGTAGATGCGCAATCGGGAACCTGGCTGGGGTTTATCCCCAAGTGGAACCTCTTCAAGGGCCAGATCGTCGCCTTCTTTATTTACATCATGGCGGCCTACGCGGAGACCAATCGCATTCCGTTTGATCTGGCGGAGGCGGAGGCCGAACTCGTGGCCGGTTATCACACCGAGTACAGCTCGATGAAGTTCGCCATGTTCTTCATGGCGGAGTACGCGAACATGTTCACGGTGGCATGCCTGGCTTCGATTCTTTTCCTGGGCGGATGGTCAGGGCCGGTGTTCGGCCCGCCCCTTGTGCAATCGCTATTGCCTGTCTTTTGGTTCGTGCTGCGCGTCCTCGGATTCATATTTGTCTACATTTGGGTCCGCGGCACACTGCCGCGTTTCCGCTATGACCAGCTGATGGCTTTCGGTTGGAAATTCCTTTTGCCGCTCGCCATCGCAAACATCGTCGTTACCAGTCTGGTCGTGGCGCTGCAGTAATTGCGGGTCTAATGGGTTGTAGCCCGGCGAGAAACACGCCGGCGGGGATACACGTCATGCATCTGTTGCTTTTTTTGATCTTCGCAGCAATCTGCGTCGGGGGTGCGATCAACCTGCTGGTCCAGAAGCAACCCATCAATAGTGCCTTGTCACTGATCGTGGTCATGGCTTCCCTTGCGGTGTTGTACCTGCTACTGGGTGCAGAATTTGTTGCCGCGGTGCAAGTCATCGTTTATGCCGGTGCGGTGATGGTACTTTTCGTGTTCGTGATCATGCTGCTTAACGCCGGCGCGGAAGAACGCACCGCCCACGGCAGCCGCGTCGCCATGGTGCTTGGGGTTCCAGGTTTGATCATCGGATTGGGCATCGCAGCCTGGGCCGTAAGCCATCTCTCCGGAGCCGGGACCGTCGCTATCGGAGGGCCGATCATCATGAACGGCACGGAAGTGTTTGGCAGACCGCAGGCAGTGGGGCGTCTGCTGTTTCGCGATTACCTGTTGCCCTTCGAAGTTACCTCAATTCTGATCCTGATCGCGATCATGGGCGCCGTGGTCCTTGCGCGGAGGGAGGAGTAGATGGTTCCTCTTTCCTACTACCTCGTGCTCAGTGCCATTCTGTTTGCCTGCGGCGTCACCGGGTTTCTGGTCAAGCGAAATATTATTACGATTTTTCTTTCCATTGAGCTCATGCTAAACGGCGTGAACCTTTCGTTTGTCGCCTTCGCCGCTCAGCTGAAATCGCTGGACGGCCACATTTTCGTATTCTTCGTGATGGTGGTTGCCGCTGCGGAAGCAGCCGTTGGGCTGGCCATCATCATCGCCGTGTTCCGCACACGCGAAACCCTGAACGTGGACCGCGTGAACTTGCTGAAGCTGTAAGGGCGAACCCGACCTTCCGACATCGGGAGTGCCGGGGCCGTGGGAAAACCGATGCATCTGTGGATCATTCCCTTGTTGCCGCTGGCTGGAGCTGCCATCAACGGGCTGCTAGGCAAACGCTTTTCCAAGGCCATGGTAAACACCGTCGCCTTGGGCTCCACGGCGGTAGCCTTTGCCTATGCACTTTGGGTCGGAATGCAGTTTGCCAATCTGCCGCCAAACCAGATCCCGCACATCGAAAGCTATGTCACCTGGCTGGGTTCCGGGTCCTTCTCTGTCGAGTTCGGCACATACCTCGACCAGCTCTCCTTGGTGATGGTGCTGGTGGTTACCGGGGTCGGCTTTCTCATCCACATCTATTCCGTCGGCTACATGGCACACGAAGGAGGTTACTACCGCTACTTTGCGTACCTGAACATCTTTATGTTCTTCATGCTCACGCTGGTGCTGGCAAACAACTACCTGCTGTTGTTCGTCGGCTGGGAAGGCGTGGGGCTGGCCTCGTATCTGCTGATCGGATTCTGGTTCCTGAAGAAGTCGGCTACGGATGCCGGCAAGAAAGCATTCATTGCCAATCGTGTTGGCGACTTCGGATTCCTGATCGCACTTTTTCTGCTCATCAAGCACTTTGGGACACTGCAGTATGAGAGCCTGTGGAAGCTCATCACCCAGTACCCGATGGAGGCCGCCGGGGCTGGATTGCTGACCGCCATCAGCCTGCTGATGCTGGTTGGCGCCACCGGCAAGTCCGCTCAGGTTCCACTGTACGTCTGGCTGCCCGACGCCATGGAAGGACCAACTCCGGTTTCCGCCCTGATCCATGCTGCGACCATGGTGACCGCGGGCGTGTACATGGTAGCGCGATCCAGCCCCATATTTAGCCGCGCTCCAGATGCCTTAATGGCAGTCGCGGTTATCGGCACCCTGACCGCGATCTTCGCCGCCTCGATCGGCATCGCACAGACCGACATCAAGAAGGTGCTGGCCTATTCCACGATTTCACAGCTCGGCTACATGTTCATGGCCTGCGGTGTGGCGGACTACGTTGGGGGCATCTTTCACCTCATGACGCACGCCTTCTTCAAGGCGTTGCTCTTCCTGGGAGCTGGTTCGGTGATCCATGGGCTCGGTGGCGAGCAAGATATGCGTCACATGGGCGGGCTGCGGAGGGATCTGCCATACACCTTCTGGTGCATGACGGTGGCGACCTTTGCTATCTCGGGCATACCACCGCTAGCCGGCTTCTTTTCCAAAGACAGAATTTTGTGGTCGACCTGGAGCAGTGGCTACCACGTCCTCTGGTTCATCGGGGTTGTTACCGCCGGCATGACCGCGTTTTACATGTTCCGTCTGTGGTTCCTGACTTTTTTTGGCAAGTATCGTGGTCCGAATTCTGAGGGTACCAATGACGGACACGACGCGGCCAACAAGCAGCTTGCGAAACATGGTGCGCCCTCGGATCACAGCATTTCGGCCAGCGCTCATGGCAACGGGCATGCGCATGAGAGTCCCATGGTCATGGTTGTGCCGCTAATGATTCTGGCTCTGCTGTCGGCCCTTGGCGGATTTGCCGGGACGCCTCACTCTCTTGGCGGCTCTGATAACTTCAACAAGTTCCTTTCGCCCGCCTTTCAGATGGGCGGGCAGTCTGGAGAAAAGGCCGCTGCCCCGGCGGCGGGAGCCCCGGAACACGAAGACACAACCACCGAGCTGGCCTTCACCACAATTTCGGTCGCGGCCGGAGTGCTCGGTTTCCTGATCGCGTGGTTCCTCTATTACAAGCAACCCGACCTTCCGGCCCGGATTGCACACAGCCTGGGGGGACTCTACACGCTGGTGCTTGATAAATACCGGATCGATGAACTCTACAGCGCTGTGTTTATCCAGCCTATTATCGCCCTCTCCACCACTGTCTTCTGGAAGGGCATTGACCGCGGCCTGATTGATGGCGCGGTAGACGGGGCCGCTGCTGG
>CAZDYZ010000005.1:0-7744 GCA_964509525.1 uncultured Acidobacteriaceae bacterium | reverse complement strand
GAGGTCCAAGGAGAGCCGCCATTGCCGGGAGCGAAGGTCCGGGCCAACGATAAGGATGTCGGCGAGATCACCAGTTCAGCGCGTGTTCCATTTCCGAGTGGCGAGCGGACACTGGCGCTGGGATATCTGCGTCGCGAGATTTTTGCCCCCGGAACCACAGTGCAGATCGGCGGGCAAAATGCCACGGTTGCGACGTTGCCCTTTCGCTCCTAGCGATAACCCAAGCAAGAAATAGCGAATTTATGCCAGACAAAGAGAACAAGAAATCCGATTTTGTGGTTACTGATCGACGGCTGTTTAGCACGGAAGGCGAGTTGCGCAAGGACGTGGTGGAGGACGAGGAACGGCGTGCCGAACGTGAGCGCCAGCAGCGCGAAGCCCAACAGAAGGCCAACGAGGATCGCGTGGCACAGAACCAGCCGGCGGGAGCTGCGTCGACCCCGACCGTTGGGCACACGCCGGAAGAGCTGGAGGTGGAAGCGCCCAGCATCGCCGAACAGCAGGCCTCTGCCGATGCTTACCAGAAGTCGACCAGGCAGATCGACCACCAGATCGACGACGAGATGCGAAAGCACGGCCAGGCTCCTCGCGCACAGGACTTCGAGATGACCTTCGAGAAGTTCGTCGCCTCGATTTACATGAGCGCGCTCGTGCAGCTGGGACTCGCCGCGCCTCAAGGGGAGAAGCCGGTAGTGGATCTGATCGGCGCACGCCAGACCATCGACACCCTGGCCATTCTGCAAGAGAAGACCAAGGGCAATCTCACCACCGCAGAGCAAAACATCTTGCAGAACTGCCTCTATGAGCTACGTATGGCCTATCTTGAAGTTACCAATTTGATCACGCATCCACCGGAAGGCGGTCGGGGCGCTGGCGTCAAGGCCGGATGAGAGCGACGCTCACGGTGCTGGGCAGTGGGACGTCGATGGGTGTACCCACCATTGGCTGCGACTGCCGAGTTTGCACTTCGGGGGATCCGCATGACCGCCGCACCAGGCCCTCGATCATGGTGCAATGGGACGGGCGTACAGTCCTCATCGACACCACACCCGATTTCCGTGAGCAAGCCATCCGTGAGCGCATCAAGAAAATTGACGCCGTACTCTACACACACGGCCACGCCGATCACATTCTCGGGCTTGACGATATCCGGCCGCTCAGCTTCCCCCGCACCACCGGAGGGGGGAAGATTCCGTTGTTTGCCAGTGCAATGACCGAGCAGGTGTTGCGCAGCGTCTTCCGCTATATCTTCGAGGCCGACTACAAGTACGGCGGGCTTGCGCAGGTTGAGATACGGCCGCTGGATGGACCGTTGGAATTGTTTGGGGCGACGTTCATTCCGCTGGTTGTGCTTCATGGCGATCTTCCCATCGAAGGTTATCGCTTCGGTCCGGCGGCCTACCTCACGGATTTCAGCAGTGTGCCGCAAGAGTCGATCGCCCAGTTGCAGGACCTCGACATCCTGTTTCTTGATGCCTTGCGGCACCATCCACATCCCACACACTCGACCGTACAAGATTCGCTGGCACTGGTGGACCGGCTGCAACCGAAGAGGGCTTTTTTCACCCACATCTCTCATGATCTGGCGCATGATGAGACCAATGCCGCTCTGCCCGCCCATGTGCGCCTGGCCCACGATGGCCTCAAGCTCGAGTTCGATCTCTAGGACGCCGGCCCAATGCAAGTCTTCCACAAACTTGAGGATGTACCGCCGCAGCTTGGCCCTACCGTGGTCAGCATCGGGAACGTCGATGGCGTGCACCAGGCCCATCAGGAGGTGGTGCAGCGGATGGGCGAGCGTGCGCACTCGCTCGGCGGCAAGGCCGTCGTGGTGACCTTCGAGCCGCATCCGCTGCGCATTTTGCGGCCTGACGTCGCTCCCAAGCTGCTGACGCCGTTGCCCATCAAGCTGCAGCTGTTGGAGCAAGCGGGCGTGGACGCCGTGCTGGTTTTGCCTTTCACACGTGATCTCTCGCTGATGTCAGCCGAAGGTTTTGCTCGGGAGGTGCTTGCAGAGTCCCTTCATGCGCAAGAAGTCCACGAGGGCTACAACTTCCACTTCGGCCACAAAGCTCAAGGGAACGTGAAGACGCTTGGTACGCTGGGACAACAGGTGGGCTTCGAAGCAGTGGTTTATCCCGAGAAGATGCTGCGCGGGCATCACGTCTCCAGCAGCGAGATCCGCAAGCTGATTACCGATGGAGAGGTCGGGAAGGCGCGTGCGTTATTGGGGCGGCCATTCAGCATTTTCTCCAATCCCGGGCGGGGCCGCGGTTATGGACATAAGTACACGGTGCCGACAATCAACCTGTCGCGCTACGACGAGCTTGTTCCTGCCGATGGTGTATACATCACGTGGCTGCGAGTCGGCGGCGAATGCTTCGAAGCGGTAACCAACGTCGGCAACCGTCCAACTTTTGGGTCCGAATCGTTTGCCGTCGAAAGCCACCTGCTGAACTTTCACCCCATCGAATTGTTGGCGCAAACGGAGTTGGAGCTGATCTTCTTGAAACGGCTGCGGCCTGAGATCAAGTTCTCCTCGGTCGAGGCGCTGCGCGCGCAGATTGCCAGAGATGTCCACAAGGCGAGACGATATTTCCACCTGCTGAAGTCGATTCGTAAATAGCTGTCACACTGTCAGCTAAAGCGCGCCTGTTCGCGGCTTGCCTTGCGTTGCTCCCGTTCACCGTGGCGCCGACATCGGAGGGAAGGTTGCGTCTCCACGAGCAGAGTCGTACGCCCGTTGCGCACGCAAAAGCTCACCCCTGGCTGTAATTTCGCGAGCTTGGGAGTCCATGTCTGACTTCTATTTCCTGGCCTCTTCCGCCTTGTATCCCGCGCTCAAGGTGCCTTTCTGTTCAGCCAGTTTGATCAGAGTGGGGTAGAACTGGGCGAAGGTGGTGTCCACGGCGCCGTGCTGCTCGTGGCAACTGTAGCAGTCCATTTCGTGCGGGAACGGCTTGCTGGGTTTGCCCGACGGGTCATCGAAGCCGTAGAAGGCCCATTTGCCGGGGAGACGCTCATCTTTCAGATGGACCTCGGTACCCATGAGCTCTGTGGTCTGGAAGTGGCCGGACTTGTTGATCGAAGCGTTGCTTCCAGCGCCGCGCACCTCCAGCACCAGCATCGTCTTGTCCGGCCAGGTGCCGGTCTGCAAGAAAGCCTTGTAGGCGGATGGATTCACGAAAACATTGTCGAACATGGAATGGCCCATACTTTGGAATCGCGGAGCGTAGCTCATATCGAGGCCGGATGTGAGATAGATCCATTCGCGATAATTGGCGGGGAAAATCAGGCGGCCGTCGTCGGTGAAGGTGGGGACATCGGCTGTCTTGGCTGGCATCGATTGGCCGGCGTCAGGATTCAGGCTGCCGTGAAGGGGCATCAGAAGGGCAATGGCGAGCAGCAGAAAGGAGTAGCTCATATTCTCACCCTCGGTGATGTACGCGAGGTAGACGGGAATGGTTCCCGAAGGTTAGGGTATTTGCAACGTAAAAACCGCCAAACACCTGATGCTGGACGCCTGGTCACGGACAGACAGTCGTCGCACGCCCGAACCAGCAGGGGAAGATGAGTCACTTGACCCCCGCGACCGCGCCGGCTGCCCGCCCCTGTAGTGCTTGCTCCGAATGACCGATTCACTGAGAACGTGTTGGTTTCCGGCCGGATTTGCTCCCGCCGCCGCAACCTGATAAGTTTTGCGTTTGCTCTGACAAGCCCATGAAGACCACCATTCGCCTCTTCCTGCTCAGCTTGCTGGCCTGTGCACCACTACTGGCTCAGGCCCCGGCCGCTGATCCCGTCGATGTCCTTCGCAGTCCCGGGTTTAACAAAGGAGTGTTCGTCGGAGGTAGCCAGTCCTTCGCCAACACTCCCAGCGCCCAGAGCTTCCTCATCGGAGGGCGGATTGGGTGGGTGCTGACACACGAAGTTGGCCACAACGCCCTGCGCGGCAGCTACGAGATGGCGGTGGATATCATCCCGCTGAATGAATTCTGGATTCACGGGCCGCAATATGCCGGTGCCATCGACCCCTTCATCGCCAAATGGAACTTCACCGGAGGATCGACGGTTGCGCCCTACATTGCCGCCGTGGGTGGAGTCGTGTTCAGCTCGAAGAATCTTCCTCCCGGCAACACCTCGCAGGTGAACTTTACCAGCGGGGCAGAACTGGGCTTGCAATGGTTCCATCGGGAACGCCGGTCGGTCAACTTCTCGGCCAAGGTCTATCATCTGTCAAACGCCTCGTTGGGTACCAAGAACCCGGGGATCAACGGTGCCGTGCAGTTCATGGTGGGATATGCCTGGCATTAGAGGTTAGTGATCCGTACACCTCCATTGCCGCACGCTGTGCCCTTCATTCCCGGTTGTGGAGCATCCAAGTCTTAGTTCCTGGACGTGGAACTCTGATGCCTGGCATTTCAATTCGGAACCGTACGAGCTGGTTGCGAGACCGACCTATTTAGCGAAGAACAGGGTGCGACTCCCCGCCCATGACCTGCGTGCAAGGACGGAGCCCGGCAGAGCAGATCATGCAGGTGACATGGGCACTCGCATCATTACGCTGCGGGGCCTGCTCAGCCGTTGGAATCGTGCCTAGATACGACGTGATCCTCTCGGTCTGCCCTCCGGCGTGGCGGTCCATGGGTTGATGACTGGGATGCCGGCGGCTCGGAATGGTGCCTCGTCGCGCGTAGCCACACTGAACTGCCGGGAAGAGGCAATCGCGGCGATCTGGGCATCGGCAACTGCGATCGAATGACCATGCCGGTGAGCCTGAGTGACGACCTGTGGGTAGGCTTTGGCCGCGCTGACATCAAAAGGCAAAACCCGCTCGCCGAACAGCGCGATGATCTGCTGGTTAAGGACAGCAGCGAGAGTCTTGCGGCGTTGACCGGCCGGAAGGCTTGCAATGCCGAGGAGTAGTTCAGCTAGACTGACAGTCGTGAGGTAAAGGCTCTCCACTGCCTGTGCGTCGAGCCACCCGAGCACGTATCGATCGGAATTCGCCCGCATTGGCTCCGAGACCACGTTGGTATCGAGTACGATCACGCGAGCTCGACCGGCTTCGCTGGCGTCTGGTCCCGTCTAATCTCGAGTTCGAGGCCGCCGAAGGGTTTCGCCAGCGCCGCGAGCGCAGACCCAAGTCTGATACGAGAGGTCGGCCGTACCGCCCCATCGAGGATTGCGCGAACTTCGGCTTCGGTACTCCGTCCGTGCTGCCTGGCCCGCACGCGCAGCGCTCGGTGAGTTTCTGCGGAGATGTTGCGCACAACAATCGCTGGCATTCCATGGCCTCGTGAGTACACGAAAATGATATCGCAATACATTATATGATATCAACATGATCGGGTTACGGGTGAGGGGTTTCTCATGAGGGCGCCGTTTCAGTCCTGCCGAACCGTCCCTAGCGACTCGTCCAACCAGGCATTGATGATCGGCGCCGAAATTCGCACCAGAGGAATGTGGCCGCAATCGCAGGTTCTCAAAGCGCTTGGGTTCGGGGAGCAGCTAACGATGTGGCCGGACCGGGGAACAAAAGGCCCCCTCGTCGTAGCGTCCATTGAGCATCAGTTTGGGTGCACGGAGGCGCAAAGAAGATGGAGTTGACCTCGGGAAGTGTCCTCGCACAGTAGACAATGCCATTCGACCGCTTTACGCCGTAGGCTTCACACAGGGTAGTAGTTGCTAGCTGCTAATTGCTTCTTTATCCTCATTCCTTATGCCAGCACTCGTGGAATGTGTGCCGAATTTTTCCGAAGGGCGCGACAAATCCAGAGTCGACGCCATCCTGGACTCCATGAAGATGGATGGAGTGTATCTGCTCGACCGCGAGATGGACGCTGACCATAACCGTTGCGTCATCACTCTGGTCGGCGATCCAGTCAAGGTCGCTGAGGCTGCCATTCGCGGCGTTGGCAAGGCGGCTGAGGTCCTTGACCTGACAAAGCACACCGGAGCCCATCCCCGGTTGGGCGCGGCTGATGTGGTCCCGTTTATTCCCATCGAGGGGGTGACGCTGGAAGATTGCGTCGCCACCGCCCGACGTGTAGGAGAAGAGATCTGGAAACGGTACAAGGTTCCCGTGTATTTGTACGAGGCGGCAGCCCAGACACCAGAGCGCCAGAACCTGGAGAACGTGCGTCGCGGGCAGTTTGAGGGAGTGCGTGAAGAGGTCAGAACCAACCCGGCGCGGAAGCCGGACTTCGGTAATGCCGAGCTGCATCCTACGGCGGGCGCGACCATCGTGGGGGCGCGCAAGTTCCTGGTGGCCTACAACGTGTATCTCAACACGCCGGACGTGGAAATCGCGAAAAAGGTGGCCAAGGCCATTCGCTTTTCCAATGGCGGACTTCGTTTCGTCAAAGGCATGGGCGTCGCAGTGCGCGGATTGGCCCAGGTTTCCATGAACCTGACCGACACCGACCAGACACCGATCGCACGGGTGTTCGAATACGTGAAGCGCGAAGCGGCGCGTTATGGAGTGCTGCCGCAGTCGAGCGAAATCGTCGGGCTTATCCCTAAAAAGGCGCTGGAAGATGCAGCTGAGTGGTTCCTCCAGATCGAGAATTTCGACTCGTCCTTGATCCTGGAAAACCGGCTGGCGGCGGTGATGAGTGGCAAGATAGCCGTCGGCGGAATTCGAGCCGGGGTGGAACCGTTTATCGAGCAGCTCGCGGCCCCAACTGCTGCGCCTGGCGGCGGATGTGCGTCGGCTGCAGCCGGAGCCATGGCTGCAGCGCTGGGCAGCATGGTGGCCGGCATGTCACGCGGCAAGAAGGCCTACGCGCAGTACGAGCGCGAACTCAGCGATGCCCTCGCACGGCTCGCCGAGCTGCGCGAACAGTTCAAATCATCTATCGACGCCGACGCCGAATCGTTCAACCAGGTTATGACGGCGTTCAGGAACGCGAAAAATCATCCTGAGGCGCAGGCAGAGGTTGAAGCCGCCACCAAGAAGGCAACATTGGTTCCTCTGGTTGTCGCCGAGCAAGCGGGCGAAGTGCACCGCATCGTGGAGTCACTGCGGCCTGTTACCAATCCGAAGATGGCATCGGATTTGAAGGTGGCTGGGGCCTTGGCGCGCGCTGCCGCGGATGGTGCGCTGGCGAACGTGGAGATCAATCTGGGAGACCTTCGGGATGAAGCTTTTGTCGCGGATGTGCGACGTAGAGTGGCTGCCGTAGTAGGCAAACAGCACGCCGGTCCGGCCTGATGGAATTGTTCCCTGGCAGTTAACCTTCCACGATGCCGAAGCCAACGCCTTGATTGACTATAATGCTACTTACATTGCGGCTCTTGTTTAGCTCGCAACTGGTGAAGTTGGTCTGGCTCACCATTGCGCATAGATGCCGTCTTAACCACATAAGGAATTGAACATGAAGCAGTTTCTGACCGGATTTTTCCTGTGCCCCGCATTCTGCCTTTCGGCACTGGGCGCTCCCTTGAGCAGCAGTGCTCGAACTGTCGTTCCGTCTGCCGTGCAGCAAATGATCTCGGTGGACTACCGGGCACTGCGGGATTCGCAGACCGCGCGAGCGCTAAAGGACCGGCTACTCCCGGACAATATAAAGCAGCTCGAGACGGCCCTGAAGGCGGCGGGCATCGATCCTGACAAGGATGTGGAACAGCTTACGTTGGTCAACTACCGGTCCCAGAAGGTATTGCACAGCATTGGCATTGCCCAGGGTCCGTTCAAGAAGACGGCGTTCCTCCAGAAGATGCGGGCGACGAAGACGGTGCC
>CAZDYZ010000004.1:0-2048 GCA_964509525.1 uncultured Acidobacteriaceae bacterium | reverse complement strand
GAAATCTCTGACGGCATGTCCGGGGCTGTGGAGTATGGAACAGCGCGGTCGCTGCGTACCAACTTCACCGAAGAGCCTATCCTAGGCAAGACTGGCACGTGTTCCAAGAACGGCACCCGGTTCGGGTGGTTCGGTTCCTACGCTGACACCCAATTCGGTCGAATCGTGACTGTAGTGTTTCTCGAAGGTGGCCGTCCGACCTTTGGCCCCAAGGCTGCGGAGCTTGCCGGCCTTATGTATCGCAACCTCTATGACCACGATTTCTTCGCCGTGAAACCGGCGGTTCCGGTGCACACCGCCGCAACTGGTGCTGACCCAACGCAATAGTGTTCGCTGGCAGTAACACTGCACAACTCACAGCCCGTTCCGCCGGGTGCACGCTCAACACGCGAGGCTGCTCGGGAGGAAACGGATCCACCACGACAACGTACGCCCGCGAGGCGTCAAGCTTCGAGAATCTTGCCAGCGGGTAAGCCGTATGCTGTCAAAAGATACTACGAGGATTCCAAAGCAAGTTAGTCTCCGAGACTATTTGGCGAACGGAGTTGTGGGCTGCGCCTGCAGCTTGTGTAATGCGTCTTGATACAGGGTCTTTGCGATTTCGTCCTGGGCAGTGCCGATTTTGTCACTGAGCCATTTGAGCATGGCTGGTCGTGAGGGGTGAGGGAAATAGTTGTCGGCATCTGAAATCCGCCATTCGCCGTTCGTTTCTCTAACGATGTAGTTGACATCCTCAACGGAACCGGGCGCTTGGCGCGAATAGCCGGCGGTGAAGTCGTAGCTTCCCAGCAATTGATACTGGACAGTGACCGTGTATCTGCCATGACTGGAGGAAGGCTCCGTATCGACCGCATAGAGTGAAATGACGTCGATCCGGGTATAATCAGGATTGCTTTTCCACCAGACCAGAGGCTCAATCTTGGGCCAGCTCGCGGCGTCAAGTCGCGCTCCCTCGTAATCCAGACGACAGTACTTTGAAATCAGTTCATGGATCTCCGACTTCATCTCCAGCTGTTGGTGGCCAAGGGGCATTGGGAACTGGGTCACGACACCACTGCCGGAACAGGTAAGGAGGACGAAAGTGAACAGCAGAAGACGCCACGACGGCGACAAGGGCGTCGAACCCCCAGATGCTGAAGATTCTAACCCATTGTTATGGCACTCAGCATCGCCTGTCACGGCTATTGCCTGCTAAAGCCCACCCGAAGCTGGCGGGAAACCTGTCTACGCTCTTACTGTCTTCTGGTCGCTGAACACCCGTCCGTCTCGGATGTGAATGACGCGGTGGGCATACTCCGCGATGTCGTGTTCGTGGGTCACAAGCACGATGGTATTGCCCTGCTCATGCAGGCTGTCGAACAGCGCCATAATTTCAATACCCGTCTGCGAGTCAAGATTGCCGGTGGGCTCGTCGGCGAGGATGATCGACGGATTGTTGACCAGGGCACGGGCAACGGCTACACGCTGCCGCTGGCCGCCCGAGAGTTCGTTCGGCTTATGATGCATACGGTCAGCCATGCCGACTGCGGCGAGGGCGCCCTTGGCACGTTCAATGCGTTCCTCGGCTGGTATACCAGCGTAGATCAGCGGCAACTCCACATTGTGCAGCGCGGTTGCGCGCGCCAGCATGTTGAAGGTCTGGAAAACGAATCCAATCTCTTTGTTACGGATGCGCGCCAGCTCGTCATCATCGAGTTCACTCACCAACTGTCCATTCAGCCAATAACTGCCTTTGCTGGGAGTATCAAGGCAGCCAATGAGGTTCATCAGCGTCGACTTGCCGGAACCCGACGGTCCCATAATGGCGACATATTCGTTGCGCTGAATGCGAATGTTCACGCCCCGCAGTGCATGGACCTGCTGTTCCGAACCCATGTCGTAGGTCTTCCACAGGTCGTCGGTACAAATGATGCACTGGTCGGGGCTAGCTAGGGATTGGATATCCGGTAAACTTGCCAATTGCGTCGCCATCTTATTCTCCTGCTGTCGTAGCGGGTCCGAGTTTGTCATGAATGCGGCCTGCCTGCCTTCCTGCCGTACGGCCGGTT
>CAZDYZ010000003.1:0-4662 GCA_964509525.1 uncultured Acidobacteriaceae bacterium | reverse complement strand
ATGCGACTCTCGCGATGGAAGTGGCAGCATGGCGAGGCCCGGCGGCTTTGTCGATGCTGCCTACGCTGTCAGCTCTCCGGGTTGTTCCAGTACTCCAAGGTGTCTAGAGACTTCGCTCGCCCAGTGGATAGTGGCTTAATCTTGTAGGAAGAACAGACGGTGGAATAGCTGAGCTGATGACAGGGCCTGCCCTTTTGATTCCCGGAATCGGATTCCTACCTTGAGGGCAATTTGGCCACGGCTGTTTGCATTCGTGGACCGTATCTTCGAGGTAGGCTTTGATAGGTGTGAGAGGATGTTCTGTTGCCCGAGGTTAAAGTGACGACAACGTATGCCGGCAAGGGCGGACAGCTTCGCATCCGCACTCCATGAGCAGGTTTGTATGTTTTGGTCGGCGATCATAGTTTAAGCTGACCGCTAAAGTAAGAGCTAGCTATCCACCGTTACATGCAGTCTCTTAGGCGCCATTACAAAGGCTAATCGTCATGACGTCCTAGTTCGCTTCAAGTTGACCGGGTGGACACAAATACGCCCGCGTCGCGTTATAGACGCGATCGGGCGTTCGGGGAACCTTACTTAGTCCTCTGGAAACCACCTACTTCTTCTTCTTGAGGCGAAGAAGACCGGCCAAGGCAACAATGCCGGTTCCGAACATGACCAAGGTGCCAGGCTCCGGAACAGTCGGCGTTGAAGCAATTACGTTTTCGATCAGCACGTTTCCCGAGGGCGCAGTCACTCCGTAGTAGTCAAATCCTGAAAGACTCCCGGTTAGCGAGATTGGCACCTGATTGTCGGACGATCCGCCCGTGAAAAGCAAGGTGCCTAATGCGCCCAAGGTGTCACTTCCCCAAATGTCGAAAGTTTCACCAGACTGCACGCTGCTTATCGTTATGGCCAAGCCAGGGTTATTTACCAAGCTGGAAAGGTCGAGCTGGATGTAGTTACCACAGCAGATCTCATGCTGACCGGATGGGTCATTGTTGAGTCCCAAACCGCTCTCATCCCCGCCCAAGTCTTTGCCGTACAGATCTGTCGGATTGCCGCTGCTGTCAAAACCGTACGCTGTGATCGTGAACGGTCCCGCTGTATACGTCTGACTGGTTCCGAGCACACCACTGGGCATTGAGAGGTCAAACGTCACTGTGCCAGCTTGAGCCGGCGCCACGCCCAACAAAACGACCGCCGCGAAGAAAGCTACCTGGGGGAACTTCATATGCTTCTCCTGGAAACGGGCCAGTCGATCCAACTTCGGGCACTGCACGTCAACTTCCACTCTAGCACACCATTTTTGCTTTAAAATTAAGCACTTACGAATCGCTCCGCTTTCATGTGTGCAATTCGTTTCCACATTGTTCCCTGCAGCTTCCCTCTCTTGTTCCCAAAGTGCTGCTCAGATAATTCCTGCACGAGACCGACAGTTCCGCGAACCTGGCGGCATTGGAAACTCGTATTGGGAACCCTGCAGGATTTGCTTCCTTGGCAAACGGTCGCCATGGCAAAATAAAACAACTGATTTATTATCATAAACTTGTACATTCCAATGCCGGGATTAGCGCAATCGGCGTGGGAGGTGCCCGCGTGAGCACAGGAAATCATTTATCCCGGCTGCTGCAAGAGCTTGCACTGTGGATAACTTCGCCGATCGGTTCGGCTTTTGTTCTAAATGACTTACAACTTGCAAGCTATGGAGGGTAAGTTGCATAAACGGTACTCAGTCGTGAAGTCCCGGTGGTTCGTATTGGTCTGGTAGAAAACGTTGTAGTCCCAGGGAGAAAAAACAAGACAATGAAAAGCAAGCTTTTGCAAGTCATGTTGGTAGGTTGCTGCATCTTGCTGCTGGCAGGTACCGGTGTTGCCGGTCCAATCCAAGTCATCCTTGGTGTCAGCGAAACCGGCGACGTTGTATTCACCAACACAGGTGGCAACAACGTTACCATCGGGTTCGATGGCAACTGCGGTGAGGGAGGCGCCAATTGCCTATCAGGTAGCGCGTATTATGGGACTAACGTCGGAACGTACAACATGTGGATTGCGTCCGGCGGCCCGCCGACCTTGGGAACTCCGAGCGGGTTCATATACCCGATCAACATGAATGGCGCTGTGATCGACTTCGCAGCCACGATCGCAGGCGGGTTTAGCCTCGATGGCACCGTCGATTTGACTTCAGTCAGTGGCGGCACCCAGACTCCTACCTTCGCTGGAACGTTCGATATCACCAGTAGCACCATCCCTGGCTACGGTGTCGGCCAGCAATCTGAGATTGATTTCGTTATCAATCTGGATGGGAACCCGTCTCTGGAATCCGTGTATTCTGGCCTTAGCGGCTCGACAAGTGGCTATCTCTCGTCGGGAGAAATCTCGCCTCCTCCTACGGTTCCTGAGCCTGGGAGCATTGCGTTGTTTGGTTCGGGAGCGCTTGCAGTGGCGGGTGTGCTTCGTCGCAAGTTGAAACTCTAGTGCGGTGTTTGCTCTGAACGACAAGCAAGGCCGGGGCTGTGAGGGCTCCGGCCTTGTTTGTTTTTGCGCGGGAACAGACACACCCTGGCATGGCGGTTTGGACCCAGTTCTTAAACATTCCAACCAGGACGACCGGGAGCACTTGACTCGAGGTGCAAGCTGCCTGGCACGGATTAGCTTCTGGGGTGGGCAGATTTTGCCAGCAGCGGCCCGCCCATGACCTACAACTGCTTCGCCACACAAGGCGTATTGTGCGAGCCCAACTCGTAGTTCCCCCGAACTTCGCCAGAGTCTCAGACGATTGGCCCATGAAACACGACACCTTTGTCGCCCGTCAAATGGACAGATCAAGACCTCGAAGTATTGTTCGGTCGATCAAGCGGAGCGGGCTGATAGATGGTCCAGAGGTGAGCTCATGATCTGTGACCGGCAAATCTGGTTCAGGCTGGTGCCGCGCCGTTACCTGAATTTCGCTTCAGAGGCAGGTCCAGGATTTCGCGGACTCTGATCGCCAGCGCCTCTTGTGTAAATGGTTTCGCAAGGACGGAGAGGGGCGAGTCTGAAATCTGATGACGAACGATCGCGTCGTCTGTGTAGCCGGATACGTAAAGTACTCTCAATTGCGGCGCCACCGCGGTCAATCGATCGGCCAGCGTGGCTCCACTCATAACCGGCATGACAACATCGGTAATGAGTAAGGCGATGGAGCCCTTTCGGCTTTCGGCTAGCCGCACAGCTTCCTCGGGATCACCCGTCTCTAAAACCGTATACCCACAATTCTCCAGGAGTTCACATGTGAGCGCTCGAACATCGGGGGCATCTTCGACCAGTAAAATCGTTTCCGATCCTCGTGGTGCCGGAGCTAAGGTTCTTTGTCGACTCGGCTCAGAAGGCGCTTTGACACGGGGCAGATAGACTCTGAAGGTACTTCCCTTCCCGGGCTCACTTTGGACCAAAATATACCCATTGCTTTGCTTAACGATGCCGTAGACCATAGCCAAGCCCAGTCCGGTCCCTTTGCCGAGATCCTTGGTGGTAAAGAAAGGCTCAAAAATATGTGCCTGGGTTTCCTTGTCCATTCCCATTCCGGAGTCGGTCACAGCAAGCATCACTGCAGGACCAGATCTCGCACCAGGGTGTTCTCGAACAAAGGCTTCGTCCAGTTCCACATCTGACGTCTCGATGATCAGATCGCCGCCTTGAGGCATGGCGTCCCGGGCGTTGACTGCCAGATTCATCAAGACCTGCTCAACCTGCCCACGGTCCGCCTTAATTTGTCCTGCCTTTGCATTCAGTCGAGTCGAGATGCGGATATCCTCTCCAATAAGCCGGATCAGCAACTTGTGAGTGTCGTTGACCACCGCATTCAGACTCAGCACCGTCGGGGAGGACATCTGCTTACGACTGAAGGCCAACAACTGCTGCGTCAGCTCAGCCGCATGCCTTGCGGCCTTGTGAATATGATCGATTTTTGCACGAGAAGGATGAGCCGGGTCTGACTCGTTGAGTAGAAGATCACTATAACCAAGGATGAGCGTCAACAGGTTGTTGAAGTCATGGGCTACCCCACCCGCCAGGCGTCCCACAGCCTCCATTTTCTGGGCCTGCATGAGCTGTTGTTCGAGTTTTCGCCGCTCCCCAATATCTTGTTTAATGGCAATAAAATGGCTCAATTCTCCCCGTTCATTCCGCACCGGTGTGATGGTCATTTCCTCCGTGAACAGATCACCGTTCTTACGGCGATTGATAACCTCACCTTGCCATATGAGCCCTTGTTGGATTCTGTCCCACATTTCTGCATAGAACATCGGCGAATGTTTACCGGACTGCAGGATTTTCGGATTTTTCCCGATTGCTTCATCCGCCCGGTAACCAGTGAGTTTCGTAAAGGCAGGATTAACCCACTGGATAGTACCTACGAGGTCGGTGATCAGGATGGCATTGGCAGCCGATTCCAGGGCTGTGGTCTGTAGACGGAGCCGCTCGTCCTCCCTTCTCCGGTCGATTGCTGCTGCGACCAGGGAAGATACATATTCCATTATGGTCAGCTCACGCTGGCCATAGGTGGTTTTCCCGTTGTAGTCCTTTATGACCATTATTCCGATCGTCTTGTCCCGTAGTCGGAGAGGGACGCCCAGCCAGACACCCGCGGATACACCGTTGATCTCTACCCTTCGATTACTCGACTCCCCAATTCCTGTTGGC
>CAZDYZ010000002.1:0-4273 GCA_964509525.1 uncultured Acidobacteriaceae bacterium | reverse complement strand
GGTTCCACCGGCGGCCCATCTCGATAACAGCTACGTGGTAGCCCTTCTCAACAAGGCGATGTGCAGTGACACTGCCCCCGAAACCGCTGCCGATGACAACAAAATCGAAATCCCACGGCTTGCTTTGCCATTCCACGTCGGGTCTCTCGGTTGTCGGCGTCATAACGAAACACCAGCCAGATTTACAGCACAGTATCTCACTGGCTGGCGTGCGTCATCAGGGTCGCGAAACCAACATTAGCCTTTGTTCCCAGATTGGAACTGAAGGCGGTAGCTGTTTCCGCGCTCCTGTGTGAAAGTGTGCAGAACCTGGTGAAATGCTGATCATCCCGCCCGCATTGGTTGTGGCTTGGTAGAACCCGACGTCGGCAGGAGGACATACTTAGATGACAGTGTCGGCTAGCGCGGTCTCACTTTTTGATACGGTGCGCCGCCTCCGTTATCCTTCACGATTGCGTTGCAACTTCTGCAGGGTTTCAATGGGCGAATCCCCCTCGGAGGAGGTACGATGCTTCGTTTCCCTAGCCTCCCGTAGCGTGCGCATCCGCTCCAACTCTTCGGCGCGTAGCTTGTAATTGTGCCTAACCGTCCACCAAAGTGCGTATAAAAAGACCCCGAGGAGTATGGAACAGAGCCAATAGGAAGCGATGTGCTGCAGGCCATAGCGGGTGAAATACCAACGCCCTGTAAACAGCCAGGGGACGAACGCTATAACCAGGGAAATGGTTACTGAAACCAGCCAGAAATTCGCCTGCCTGAACTCCAGGGAGAACTTCTCGGCGCTGGCCACCGGCCACCAGCGCCCTTCCAGCGATCGACACAGACCGATAGTGAGCAGCAACAGCATTCCTGGCAGTAGGAAAAACGCAGGGATGCCAGCGACTTTCAGAACTGCAGATTCGCCCACCACGCCCACGGTTACCGTCTGGCTGACGACAACGCTGTGTCGCAGCGGTATCCCGTTTTCATAGAACTGGGTTGCAATTTGAAATAGCAACAAGTATTCACCGGCCTTGCCCCGCTCGCGGGCCTTCACCGGAAGCTGTTCAACCAAGCTCTGATATGGAGTGAGGATCGCAGGCGCTGTTGTGGAAGAGAAGCAGAAGGGGAGACTTTCGTCCTCTGGTCTCACCTTCTTGCCTTTACAGTACAGCTCTCCCTTTCCTACGGGAGTGATGCTCGAGATACTGATCGTACGCGCAGAATTGTTTTTGAACACCAGGTAGATCGAACCCGACTCCGAGCTCTCGAGCGACTCCAAGGCGGTCTTGATCTGAACATCCAGATCCTTGTCGAGATTGCCAAAGTCCTGGGTCTTGACTGGGAGCGATTTCAAAATGACCTGTTTTATCTCTCTGTCACCGACCGACTCATACTCCAGTCGAAGATCCAGATTCTGGTCGATATGGGTCTCAGCGGGAGCAATGTTGGCAGCCAATGCCGACGGTCCTGCTGGTGCCGGCCCGGCCGAGG
The DNA here is from genome assembly GCA_964509525.1 of uncultured Acidobacteriaceae bacterium. Classification (GTDB taxonomy): domain Bacteria; phylum Acidobacteriota; class Terriglobia; order Terriglobales; family Acidobacteriaceae; genus Bog-257. The sequence goes on along the minus strand of CAZDYZ010000002.1, from coordinate 2,800 downwards.
GGCTGGCCGGTTTCACCACCGCCGAGAGCCCCGCCACACCAGGGGTTGGGAGTCCACATATCGGCTTGATGGTCAGGGTCCAAACAAAATCTCCATGGGGAGGAAGGGCGGAGAGGGATAGCGGGGGAGAAGGTTGGACGTCGAGGCCTGTCGCGGGCAACCATGTTAATCTCAGGTCGCGCAAGGTTGCGGCAGAGCGGTTGTGCAGCACCACCAGGGCTGTGGCTTGCTGCGCTGCTGCATAGGCCAGGCTTACGGTGGAAGGCTGGAACTCCAACTCAGGCTGGGCGTCCGCAGCCACAATCGGTGCGCGCAGCGCCAGAACCAAGGTCAGCAGCGCAGTGCCGGGCCACCAGGGTCCGCCGGGAGAACAGACGAGCGCGCTGGTTATGGGCCATTGGCGGCAGCGAGTGATTAGAGTCAATGCTATGCTCCGGCTCGGTGTTCGTGTCCTCGCGCGAGTTTTCGAACTGAAGTCGATCGGAGATGATTACGCTGCGAATAGTAGCCAAGGGGGTTGATGCAGTCAACGAACGCGACAAGCATTTTCCGCCCAGATGGTGGTCATCCTGAACTACACTGCCGCGCAGAAGCAGGCACCAGCTTTCTGCACCGCGTATGACAATATGAGACTGCACGAGCGCAGTTGCGAACCCACAATAGTGGAGCATTCAGCGAATGTTCGAACAGTGCCCGGAAAAAGCGCGCCGCGTAGTCTACTTCGCGCGTTGCGAAGCCAGCCAGTTCGGCTCTCCGTACATCGAGACGGAGCACCCCCTGCTCGGCCTTCTGCGCTAGGACAAGGTGCTTACCAATCGGTTCCTTCGGTCGCATGCTTCGGTAGAGTCCATCCGCAAGCAGATTGACGCGCACACGATGCCGCGGCGTGAAACCGATCCCCTTCCGTGCGCGTTTCACAAACGCAACCTAGCGGCGTCTTGAAAGCCAAGCCAGTCAAGGGCTATAATTAAACTGTACTAGAACAGTACTATTTGTGGCCGGCGTAGTTACAAGCTACGGAAGGGGGCCCAAAGAGATGATCCGACTAGGCAAACTGACGGATTACGGACTGATTTTGATGACCTACATGGCACACGGCCACGATCGTTCGTTGCACACCGCGCGTGACCTGGCCGCCGAGTCGCGGCTGCCCTTGCCCACGGTGAGCAAGCTCTTGAAGGAGCTTCTGCGTGGTGGGCTTCTGGTTTCGCACCGGGGGATCAAAGGCGGATACAGCTTGGCCCGGGAACCGCGGGAGATCTCAGTGGCTGAGGTCATTGCTGTTCTGGAAGGGCCGGTGGCACTCACCGAGTGCAGCACAGAAGTCTCTGGACTGTGCGAGCTGGAACCCTGCTGCCCGATTAAGAACAATCAACGGATCATCAGCCAGGCGGTGCAAAAGGCGCTGGGGAACGTACTACTCTCCGACCTGATTCAACCCCTTCATCTGACCATGATCCAAGATGGGCGGGGCAACTTAGTGCCGACGATTGACTGTGTGTCAGGGAGAATGCAATGACCACTAACGTGAACACCATCCAGGATATTGCCGACCAGGAGTACAAGTGGGGCTTCGTGACCCAGGTGGAGGAAGAGAGAGTCCCCAAGGGATTGAACGAAGACATCATTCGTCTCATCTCAAGCAAAAAAAACGAACCTGAATTCATGCTGCAGTGGAGGCTGAAGGCGTATCACCACTGGGCCTCGCTGGAGAAGGCGGAGGCCGAACCAAAGTGGGCTAACGTCAGGTACGGGCCGATCGACTACCAGGACATCGTGTATTACTCCGCACCCAAACAGAAGCCTGGCCTTAGCAGCCTGGAAGAAGTGGATCCAGAAATCCTGCGCACCTACGAAAAACTCGGCATTCCACTTGAGGAGCGTAAGCACCTTGCGGGTGTGGCCGTGGATGCGGTGTTCGACAGCGTTTCCGTGGCTACCACGTTCAAGCAGAAGCTGGCGGATCTGGGAATTCTCTTCTGTTCGTTCTCCGAAGCTGTGCAAAAGCATCCGAATCTGGTGCAGCAGTACCTCGGTTCGGTCGTGCCGTATACCGACAATTTCTTTGCAGCTCTGAACGCGGCCGTGTTCTCCGACGGATCATTCGTCTACGTGCCAAAGGGGGTCCGCTGCCCGATGGAGCTTTCCACCTACTTCCGCATTAATGCTGCCAATACCGGCCAGTTCGAACGCACGTTGATCGTTGCCGACGAAGCCTCCTATGTCAGTTATCTGGAAGGTTGCACCGCACCCATCCGGGATGAAAACCAGTTACACGCCGCTGTGGTCGAGTTGATCGCACTCGACGACGCGCAGATCAAATACTCCACAGTGCAAAATTGGTATCCGGGCGACAAACAAGGGAAAGGTGGGATCTACAACTTCGTGACCAAGCGAGGCAAGTGTCTCGGCGCAGACTCGAAAATCTCCTGGACACAAGTGGAGACGGGCTCCGCCATTACCTGGAAGTATCCGGGCTGCATCCTGCAAGGTGAGAACTCAGTGGGCGAGTTCTACTCGGTTGCCCTCACCGACAATTACCAGCAGGCCGACACGGGCACCAAGATGATCCACTTCGGCAAGAACACGCGCAGCACCATCGTCGCCAAGGGCATCTCTGCCGGCCACGGCCAGAACACCTACCGAGGTCAAGTGAAGATCATGAAGGGTGCCACCGGGGCGCGCAACTACACGCAATGCGACTCGCTTCTGATCGGCGACAAGTGCGGTGCCCACACTTTTCCGTATATCGAGGTGAGGAACTCCACCGCCCGCATGGAGCATGAAGCTTCCACCTCGA
>CAZDYZ010000001.1:0-3137 GCA_964509525.1 uncultured Acidobacteriaceae bacterium | reverse complement strand
CGGTTCGCTGATCGTCTTCATCTGGTATCTGGGGAAGATGTACAAGCCGATGCAGGACTTCGCCAAGATGATGGACACCTATTCGAAGGCGGCGGTGGGCTACGAGCGCATCCAGGAGGTTTTCGAAACCGAGCCGCAAGTACGCGATCTTCCCTCGGCACTACCGGCGCCCCGTTTTAAGGGCGAGATCGAGTTCGACCACGTCTTCTTCAGCTACACTCCGGGACAGCCCGTGTTGAAGGACGTCAGCTTCAAGATCGCACCTGGCCAGATGATGACGCTCGTCGGACCGACAGGTGCCGGCAAGACGACCATCGCCAGCTTGATCGGCCGTTTCTACGATCCCGATTCCGGGTCCGTCAAGATCGACGGTCGGGACGTACGCGACTTCCTACAGAAGTCCCTGCGCGACCAAATGAGTTTCGTGTTGCAGGAGAGTGTGCTGTTTCGCGCCTCGATCTGGCAAAACATCGCCTACGGCAAGCCGGAGGCCACGCGCTCCGAAATCTACCGTGCCGCCAGGCTTGCTAACGCGCACGAGTTCATCGCTCGATTGCCCGAGGACTACGACACCATCGTTGGGGAACGAGGCGTGACACTTTCCGGCGGGCAGCGCCAACGCATAGCGATCGCCCGCGCCATCATACGCAATACACCGATCCTTATCATGGACGAACCCAGCAGCGGACTCGATGCTGGCTCTGAGAAGCTCGTGTTTGAGGCTCTGGCCCGCCTGATGGAGGGGAAGACCACCATCGTCATCGCCCATCGTTTTTCGACAGTTCGGCGCGCGGACGCAATTTTCTTGGTCAGAAGTGGACGCATTGTTGAGAAAGGAAAGCATGCGGAGCTGTTACGGAACGGCGGCCTGTACGCAATGCTGTATGAGCTGCAGTTCCGGCAGGAAGACGAGATTTCGAACCTCACGTTGAGCGACGCTATCGCGGGAACGTAGGGTCCAAGAAATGGAGAATTCACCGTACACAAGGTTCTCACTAGCAAGGAGTTAAGACCACCATGTCATCTAAATCGATTTTGCACGTGTCCAGACCTGCGGTCTTCGCTGCCGTTCTTATCCTGCTCTGGCCCGCAGCATTACCTGCGAAACACGCAGACAAGCCCGTCGAAACAAATCATGAAATGGTCGCGACTGCTCGTCCCTTGCTGTGGCAGGAGCCCGCCGACATTGCTTCCCGTGATCTCTACTATGGTCCGGGCGGCAAGGAGAATGCACCGCACGGTAAATTTACGTTCGATAAGGAAGACCTCAAGGGAACCAACCCGAAGTTTGACGTCCGTGACGAGGATGGGACCAAGTGGAAGGTAAAGCTAGGTGTGGAAGCTCGACCTGAAACTGTTGCCTCGCGGCTCGTCTGGGCGGTCGGATATTTTGCGAATGAGGATTATTTTCTCCCCGAATTACGGGTGGAAAACATGCCACGGCTGACACGTGGGCAGAACCTGGTGGACCGGGATGGGACGATACACGGTGTGCGGCTGAAGAGATATTTGAAGGGTGAAAAAAAGGTCGGTGACTGGAGATGGCGCGACAACCCCTTTAACCGGCAGCGCGAACTTAACGGCTTGCGGGTGGTGATGGCGCTCATCAATAACTGGGACCTCAAGGATACGAATAATTCGATCTACGAGGAGAAGCAGAACGATGCCGATGTGCCGGAGTTGCGCTATGTCGTAACTGACCTCGGTGCGAGCTTCGGAACGACTGGCCGAAGCTGGACGCACAGCCTTTCGAAAAGTAATCTCAATTCCCACCGGCGCTCGAAATTTATCCGCAAAATAAACCCGGAATACGTCGACTTTAGTGTGCCGTCGCGACCTGCCCTCATTTACTTGGTCACGCCCACGGACTTCAACAATCGTATGGACATGCGATGGATCGGCAAAAGAATTCCAAGGTCTGATGCAAAGTGGGTCGGCGGCCTGCTCAGTCAGCTCTCTCCAAAACAAATCCGCGATGCTTTCCGAGCCGCCGGCTACCCGCCGGAGCAAGTAGAGGGTTTTGCCACTGTAGTAGAAAGGAGGATTGCTGAGCTGAACAGCTTGTGACGATGGGATGGAGGAACGCCGCAATTGGAGCGCAGTTGAAGCAGCTCACCAGCGTCAACTTCAAGTTGCGTTCCCTAAACATTGTGCCGGCGTTCGTCGGCTGACCGAAAGCACATGACGAACTCCATTTACATTGTCCGGCAAGTTCAGACCCACACCGGATAGCGCCGCTGGCAACGCTGCGCCTACGTCTTTTACGGGTGCCGGTTGCAATCAGCACATCAAACCCTCTCCAAAACAGATACACACGTGACCACAATTACGGGTGGGGTCCTCAAAGGGTCACCTGTCTGCATCCGCAGCACCCCGAAGCCAGCTGGGCACTACAGTCAATCCGGTTTGGGCTCAGACCACCACGCCAGCGAGGAAGGCATCCAAGTGTAGGTATGTACTTCGTTTCCATCCGGATCGACAGCTTTACGTCGAGGGTGGACCGCAAAGGAGAGCACAATATGGTTCGGTTTCGTTATTCAGCTTTTCTTATACCTTTAATGATTTTGGCCATGGCCGTTTGCGCGTGGGGAGAGGTCTTTATTTCCGTGCAAATTGGTCCTCCCCCATTGGTGGTGTATGCACAGCCGTTATGTCCGGGACCGGGATACATCTGGACCCCCGGTTACTGGGCTTGGGGCCCAGCAGGATACTACTGGGTGCCGGGAACGTGGGTACTGGCTCCTGAACCCGGTTTCCTGTGGACCCCAGGCTACTGGGGCTTTTCTGTGGGGCTTTATTACTGGCATCCTGGCTATTGGGGCCCTGTCGTCGGCTTTTATGGCGGCGTTAACTACGGCTTCGGTTACCCCGGTTTTGGCTATTACGGTGGGTACTGGCAAGGCGGTAACTTTTACTACAACCGCACCGTCAATAACATAAACATCACCAACGTGCGTTATGTCTACAATCAGCCGGTCAGCAATGTCACGATAAGTCACGCCAGTTACAATGGCGGCCCGGGTGGCGTGCAGGCACAGCCCACATCGGCGCAATTGGCTGCTGCGCGTGAACATCACATAGGCGCCACCCCAGCGCAGGTCCAGCAGGAACAGGCGGCCCGGAATGACCGCGCTCAA